>JAQWZS010000237.1 GCA_029253325.1 Bacteroidia bacterium | reverse complement strand
AAAGAACTAGTAAGTTATTTGGGTGATGCCCCATTAAATATTCAATTAGAGCTTGATTTGAGTCTTGCTCGAGGGTTGGACTATTATACGGGATGTATTTTTGAAGCCATTATTCCTGAAAGTGGTATTGGAAGTATTTCTGGTGGTGGTAGATACGATAACCTAACGGATATTTTTGGCTTAAAAGATGTTTCAGGAGTTGGGATTAGCTTTGGAGTAGATCGTATATATGAGATACTTGAGTCACAAAATTTATGGCATAGTCAAAAATCAGATAATCAATCCATTTTAATTTGTCATTTTGATCGAGAAACCCAAGTATATGGTATTGGAGTTGCACAAAAACTTAGACAAGAGGGAATATCGACATTGGTTTATCCGGATAAAAAACGGATTAACAAACAATTGGATTTCGCCAATAATAAAGGATTTTCACATGCTATTGTAATTGGACAGGATGAAATGGAGTCTTCAATTCTTACTTTAAAAGACTTAGTTACTGGTGACCAAAATAAAATGAGTGTGGGTGATTGTATATCTCATCTAAAGTCGTGAAAAGATTCAATTTTAAGAATCAAATCGTATTCGAAAACTCCAATTACTTGGCAATTAACAAGCCACCTGGAGTGAGTAGTTTGCATGAACGTATTGGATTGGCTAATTCTGTTTTCGAACAAGCCAAAAAATATGATGAGCAGTTGCAACTATGTCATAGATTGGATAAAGAAACCAGTGGAGTTTTGCTATTGTCTAAGCATGCAAAAGCCTATTCACATGCTGCACAGGCATTTGAAAAAAGAAAGGTCAAGAAAACCTATCATGCCATTTCAAATGGGATTCATACATTTGATAATTTTTTAGTAGATCTTCCTTTGGTAACTACTCGAAGTGGGAGGAGTGCTGTCAATAAGCAGAAGGGAAAACCTAGTAAAACTACATTTAATACGCTTGAAAATTTTACGCATTTTACTTTGATTGCTTGTAGTCCAGTGTCTGGTCGTCAGCACCAGATTCGAATACATTTAGCGTCACAAAATGCTCCAATAGCTGCTGATGAGATTTATGGTGGTGAGTTACCTTTCCTTTCAAATTTTAAAAAGAAATTTAACCTAAAGAAAGGGAGTGAAGAACAACCCATGATTAGTCGATTTGCTCTGCATGCCTATTCGTTAAGTTTTCAGGATATGGACGGAACGACATTGAATATAATGGCCGATTATCCGAAAGATTTCCGAGTGTTTCTTGCACAATTACAGAAATTTGATTCTCCGAATTATTGACTTTTTGGGCATTATTTCTCTTTAGGAGTCACTATATCCCATGTTTTTGGATTTTTCACCTTTTGTTTTGTAAGTGCATGTTCTAATACCTCACTCATTTGATCTACAAAATGAAATTTTAAATTGGATATGTAGGATGGATTAATATCATCGATATCTTTTTTATTTGCCTTAGACATGATGATTTCTTTTATCCCCGCACGTTTGGCCGCTAGAATTTTTTCTTTGATTCCACCAACTGGAAGTACCTTGCCTCGAAGCGTAATCTCACCCGTCATAGCTAAACGATTTCTGACTTTTCGTTGGGTAAGAACAGAGGCCAATGCCGTCAGAATAGTAATTCCGGCACTTGGTCCATCTTTTGGGACTGCACCAGCCGGAAAATGAATGTGAATGTCATATTGGTCAAAGATTAAATGGTCTATACCATAAGATTGAGCATTTGCCTTCAACCAAGTATTAGCATTAATAGCACTTTCTTTCATTACATCTCCCAATTGACCGGTCAATGTAATTTTACCTTTTCCTTTAGTTAGTGAAGTCTCAACAAATAAAATATCGCCACCTACACTGGTCCATGCTAATCCAGTCACTACACCAGCTACTTCGTTGGTCTCGTATAGGTCTTTTTCTATTTTGTCTTTGCCTAATATTTGCTCTGCATCTATTAGACTAATAGTTGGTTTAGGCTCATTGCCGTATACTAATTCCTTAGCTTGCCATCGGCATATTTTTGCCAGTCTTTTATCCAATGTTCTTACACCACTTTCACGCGTGTACTCATCCACTATTTTTTCGATGACTTTATCAGACATCCGAAGGTCTTTGGATTTTAAACCATGTTCTTTCCTCTGCTTTGGGAGTAGATGTTTTTTTGCAATCCCAATTTTTTCTTCAACGGTATATCCCGTGATATCTATAATCTCCATTCGATCCCTTAATGCGGGTTGTATGGTATCTAGTCGGTTTGCAGTAGCTACGAATAATACATTGCTCAAGTCGTAGTCTAAGTCGACATAATTGTCATGAAAAGCATTGTTCTGCTCAGGGTCCAATATTTCTAGTAATGCAGAAGAGGGGTCTCCTCTAAAATCATTTCCTATTTTATCAATCTCGTCTAAAACAAAAATTGGATTGCTTTTACCTGCTTTTTTAAGGGACTGGATGATACGTCCAGGCATGGCACCAATATATGTTTTCCGATGACCACGTAGTTCAGACTCATCATTTAGACCACCCAAACTCATACGCACATATTCTCTACCCATAGCCTTGGCAATCGACTTCCCTAATGAAGTCTTACCTACTCCTGGAGGGCCATAAAGACAAAGTATGGGAGATTTCATGTCTCCTTTGAGTTTTAGAACAGCCAAGTATTCAAGAATTCGTTCTTTTACTTTTTCAAGACCGAAATGATCTGAATCCAATACCTTGCGAGCTCGTTTTAAATCAAAGTTATCTTTTGAAAATTCTGACCATGGCAATTCAAGTAATAATTCCACGTAGTTTAAGCTTACAGAATAATCAGGAGTGGCCGGATTCATTCTCATCAAACGATCCAGTTCTTTATTGAATGCTTTGGCTACAGTTTCATTCCATTGTTTTTTGTTTCCCTTTGCACGAAGAACTTCAATCTCTTTGTCTGGCGAATCTTGCCCAAGTTCTTCTTGAATTGCTCGAATTTGTTGTTGTAAGAAATATTCTTTTTGTTGCTGATCCAAATCCACTTTTACCTTAGTATGAATCTTATTTTTTAGCTCTAGCATTTGAAGCTCTTTATCTAAAAAAAATAAGACGCGATTGGCCTTTTTCTTGAAATTGGAAAGCTCTAGTATTTCTTGTTTTTCATCTACCGAAACGTTGAGGTTAGACGAAATGAAATTCACCAAAAAGTTAGGTGAATTGATATTTTTTAAAGCAAAATTAGCCTCAGTAGGAATGTTTGGAGAATTTTCTACAATTTTAGAAGCCAATTCACGAATACTATCTACGGTAGCATTGGTCTCTTTTCCTTTGGCAGCTTTACCATCTGTAAACGCCTCAATATCTCCTCTAAAATAGGGGTCTTCATCCGTAATATTTTTTAGCGTAAATTTTCGTTTACCTTGAATAATTACTGTGATATTACCGTCTGGCATTTTCAACATCTTAAGTATGTGGGCCAAGGTGCCTTTGGTGTAAAAGTCTTGTGAAGTAGGATCTTCAATCTTTTGATCCTTTTGAGCAACCACGCCTATAATCTTATCTCCCTTGTATGCATCTTGGATCAGTTTGATGGATTTGTCTCTCCCAACCGTTACAGGAAACACTACTCCGGGAAATAATACGGTATTTCGGAGTGGTAATAATGGCAGATTTTCTGGATACTCTCCAGAATTGTCATCTTCAAAGTCGCTATCAGCAATTACGGATATGATTTCTGATCCGTCCTCGTCTCCTAATAAATCCCCGTCTAGCTTAAATCTATGGTCAAATGTCATGTTGTCGTATTGTGCACGCAAAATTTCTTAATAGCAGGCAATAGCTATCATGGCAAAGGTTGTGCCAGTTGTATTATTTTAGAATTGTTAAATATCATATACTTTTATGACTTATATCATATTTCAAGTAGTTTGATTTAAAACCGATTCAATTCCTTTGCACCATCTATGACAAAATATAAAAATAAAATTCTAGTATTGTTCTTGTTGATTAGTGCTCTTACTGCTAAAGCACAGCAAGAAGTTTTGACTAAAGTGAATGGTGGAGCAGAATGGGGAGATGTCTCAACGCTTCCAGTTCTTAAAGCAGCATTAAACTTCACACCTTCTACTGGGAACTTTACATACATAATAGATGACGAAGACTATACTGTTGTTAACGAAAATTCAGTAGGCACAACTAGAGAAATAGAGTTGCATTCTTCCTCTATTCATGGGAAGATTTTGGTATTAGTTAATCGAGCTTCAAATGCTATTTCTTTTGCAGGGTCCATTTCTGGGTATGAGGGCATTAATGGTTCAAACGTAACAAGTGTAGTTGCGAATTCGAGTGTTAAAATACAGTGGGATTCAGGCACGAGTGCGTGGTATGAGGTAATTTAGAATATTAACAACTAATCTATAATTTATGAAAAATTTAAAACTATATCGATGGGCGTTTCTACCTGTTGTACTTTTTTTTGTTTCTGGCTATTCTCAGACCAAATTGTTAACCAAAATAGATGGTGGTGCTAGTTGGGATGGCTTGGCTTTTTCGTCAGGTGCTGTTGAATTTATGCCTGCCTCAAATGGTTACATTACAGGCAATCAAGATTATACCATAATCGATGAAGAGAATAGGCTTACAAAGACTATATTTCTTCATGATGGAACACCAGGACATGATGATCCTCCTCATGGGATGATATTGAACATTGTAAACCGATCGAATACCAGACTTCACTTTAGTTGTGGTGGTGCGTGTGGTTATGAAAGTATAAATGGAACATTCCTATGGGGAGCTAGTGCAGAGATTGCTGCTCATTCCAGTTTAGTACTTCAATGGAATAGTGGTACAAGCAGGTGGTATGAAATTTTGTAGGGGTAACTTATTATTAGCTTTCTTTTGAATGAAGCAATCCTCCATTAACAGCAGATATGTAAAATAGAAAAACACCAAAAATCAAACTGATCAATAGTAAGCCAGACTCCGCCCATTCCTGAAAGATAATTTTCCCTACCATAAAGAGGAAGGAGTATACCGTCAAGATTCCCCCAAGCCATGCTAAAAATAGGTGAGGTATGGTCTTTTTGAACTGCTCAAACCCTTGTGGATAGATTTTGTTTTTAAAGTTTTGTATGTGAGCTTGAGGGTCTGGTTTTGTAAGTAGGCTTACTATAATCCAACAGCACGTAGTTACCCCAACCGTAATAAAAAATGAGGTTGGGTTGGAAGAGAGTGATTCGCCCAATACAGGATAATCGTGAACAAAAACAAATTTGAGTAAACCATACACGATGAAAGGAGTAATAGTAGCTGCAATTTCTGCCCAAGCGTTGACTCTAAACCAAAACCATCTGGCCATCAATAATAATCCAAGTCCAGCACCACATTCCATAATGAATTCCCATACACCACTGATTGATTTTACTTGAGAAGTTACCCCCAAAGCAAGAATCATAATTCCAAATGTTACCCATCGGCTAAACCGAATAATATTACTGGTTTTTTTTGATGGATTCCATACATCGTTTATGACATAACTAGCTCCCCAGTTGAGGTGGGTGGATACGGTACTCATGTATGCTCCTAAAAAAGCGACTAATAAGAGTCCTCGCATACCTGAAGGAAGAAACTCCTTCATAGCCATAACAAAGCCAAGTTTTTTATCATCAACTCCCAAATCGGGGTAGAGTACTACCGAACACAAAGCGACAATAATCCATGGCCAAGGACGGATACCATAGTGAGCAAATTGAAAAAAGAAGGTAGCCATAAATGAGTGTTTTTCATTTTTTGTGCTAAACATTCGTTGAGCGATATATCCTCCACCACCTGGTTCAGCACCTGGATACCAACTTGACCACCATACCATTCCAGCAATTGCTATAAAAGAAGCAAGCCCCAGGGACAAACCATTAGACCCGGTTGAATCACCCACACTAGGAAGGATATAAAGACTGTGTTTTGGGAGAGCATTTTTTAAACCAGCTATTCCACCAATTTGGTCAGAATTGACCACTAAGATAGCAAGAACAATACATCCAATGAGTGCTACAAAAAATTGAAATGCATCTGTGAGTGCAACTCCCATCAAACCACTGAGTGCTGAATATCCAGCGACTAAGAGCATAGCTAATGCAGTGAAACCAAATAATTCAATGCCTTTAAGATCAAAAAACACTTCCAGTATAGCCATAAGAGCAAGGTTGACCCACGCCAGTATGATTGCGTTCATACCTACACCCAAGTATATTGCTTTGAACTTTTTAAGCCAATTAGCTTGTTTTCCAGCATAACGTAATGTTATAAATTCTGCATCAGTTACTACACCACTTCTTCGCCATAATTGAGCATAAAAAATAGCGGTAAACATGCCTCCGAGAAGCATATTCCACCAGATCCAATTCCCAGAAATTCCATTTTTAGCCACCAATTCAGTGACAGCTAGCGGAGTATCTGCAGCAAAGGTGGTGGCTACCATACTCAAGCCAGCAATGTACCAAGGCAGATTTTTTCCACCTAAGAAGAAACCCTCGATGCTATTATTTGTATTGCTTTTGGCATACCAACCCAGAGCTATTGTTATAATAATAAACAAAATAATGATGAAAAAATCGAAACCTGTCAATACCATAAGTTATACAATGACACAATTTTGTAATTTTTATTCAAGAATGTAAAAAATAGTTTTAATATTTAATTAACATTATATCTTTCATTATTATCTTTGCAACATCAAAATAAATATAATATGAAGAACATTAAATTTTTATCAATGATTGGGATGCTAGCATTTGGATCATTATTATTGACTAATTGCAGTGATGGAGACGAACCAGATCCAACTCCTGTATTAAATTTTCTAGGAGGTAGTTATATTAGCTCCAACACAAGTTTAGCAGCAAACACTGATTTTGCGATTGCTGTTACAGCAAACCACACTAAAAACATTAAATCATTAAAAGTAATTCAATCATTAGATGGACAAACAGATGTTGATCTAGTAGATTCAGCTTACAATGACAAGACAATAGCAGAATTTGTATTCAATGGAACTACTGCTGCATCTGCTGGAACAGAAATCTACACATTTATTGTTGCGGACAAAGATGGTAATTCTACTAGCAAGTCGATAACCATTGCCAATATTGGAGATTCAGGCAACGATCTGGATACTTACGAGAAGGATAATGATGGAAATACCTTCAAGGTTTACAATTTTCAGGGTCCTGCTGCTGGAGCATATGAAATGGCTGCTGGTCCATTGACTTCTGGTGATGCTAATTCAAGAAAAGATATTCAAGACTCAACTGTAAATACTGAGACAAATAATTGGCCAGCTCGTTGGACTTCAAGAAATGGATCAACCTTTAAAAAGGTAAGTTCAAGTGCGTGGAGTACGATTACCAATGACGCAGAAATTGTTGCTTCTTGGGATGATGCAGGTGCTGAGCAATCAGTAATTACTGCAACAACTGGAGATTTGTATATTATTCATGCAAAGAGTTCAAACAAATATGGTTTGATTGAAATTACAGATGTTGTTTCAACACCGAGTGATAATTTGGATTATGTAGAGTTTAGATACAAATTCCAATTATAGTAGTAAGTTGTTTACTATTTAATCCAAGAAAAGGTCGATGTTTTGCATCGACCTTTTTTAATTTGCAGTAATTAGTCAAAACCAAAATGAAAAAAATAGGCGTATATACCTCTGGTGGTGATGCACCAGGAATGAATGCATGTGTACGAGCTGTGGTAAGAACAGCAATTTTTAATGGACTAGAAGTTAAAGGTATTAAGCGGGGATATGAGGGCATGATCTCAGATGATATCATTGATTTGGATCGTCAGTCTGTTGCCAATATTATTCAACGTGGTGGGACCTTTCTAAAAACAGCTAGAAGTCAGAATTTCATGACCAAGGAAGGTAGAAAGGTAGCCTATGAGAATATCAAAAAACATGGTATTGATGCTTTAGTATGTGTAGGTGGAAATGGTTCCTACACTGGAGCTAAGATTTTCTTTGAAGAGTATGGAGTCCCATGTATTGGTTTGCCTGGTACAATTGACAATGATTTGTATGGTACGGACTATACGATCGGATATGATACTGCTATAAATACAGCTTTAGATGCAATCGATAAAATTAGAGATACAGCACATTCGCATGAACGAGTATTTATTGTCGAAGTTATGGGCAGAAATAGTGGATTTATTGCCCTAGATGTGGCTATTGCTGGAGGTGCAGAAGGAGCATTGATACCTGAAGACCAGGGTGATTGGGATAAAGTTTTGAATCATTTTAATAATCCAAAACGTCGAAAAAAATCATTTAGTATTATCGTTGTTGCAGAAGGAGATGAGCAAGGTGGGGCTCTAATATTAGAAAAAAAATTAACTTCTATGTACCCAGATTTGAAAATACGAAGTACTATCTTGGGTCATGTGCAACGAGGCGGTAGCCCAAGTGCACGAGATCGAATATTGGCATCTCGTTTAGGCTCTGAGGCTATTACTGCACTGCTTTCTGGTCAAAAATCAGTTACTGTAGGTATTGTGAGTAATGAAGTAGTATATACACCTTTTGAACAAGCCATTAAAGGTAAAAAGTCGGTATCAGAGAGTTTAATAAACTTGGCAGAGATACTCTCGATTTAATTTCTAAGATTATAAAAAAAGAAAAGGGGTTGAATGTCATTCAACCCCTTTTTTATTGTTGCTTAATTATACATCGATGTTTGCATATTTCGCATTGGCTTCGATGAACTCTCTTCTTGGAGGAACTTCATCGCCCATAAGCATGGAGAATACACGATCCGCTTCTGCTGCGTTTTCTAAAGTAACCAGTTTAAGTGTTCGTCTTTCTGGATCCATGGTAGTCTCCCAAAGTTGTTCAGCGTTCATCTCTCCAAGACCTTTATATCGCTGTACTTTAACGCTGTCTGGATTGTCTTTTCCTAAATCTATAACAAGCTGGTTTCGTTCTTCATCACTCCAACAATATTCTGCTTTATTACCTTTTTTGACTTGATATAGCGGGGGAGTAGCGATATAGAGATAACCTTGTTCAATGAGTGCTTTCATGTATCTAAAACACAATGTGAGAATTAAAGTACGAATGTGGCTACCATCTACATCGGCATCAGTCATGATTACAATTTTGTGATAACGAAGCTTAGATGTGTTCAGTTCACGAGCATCTTCTTCGGTTCCAATAGTGACTCCCAAAGCAGTGAACATATTTTTAATTTCCTCGTTGTCATAGATTTTGTGTTCCAAAGCTTTTTCAACGTTCAGTATTTTTCCTCTAAGAGGGAGAATAGCTTGGTAGTTTCTATCACGGCCTTGTTTTGCAGTACCTCCAGCAGAGTCACCCTCTACTAAATATAGCTCGCAAATTGCGGGGTCTTTTTCTGAGCAGTCAGATAGCTTACCAGGAAGTCCAGCACCACCCATCGGAGTTTTTCTTTGAACCATCTCTCGGGCCTTTGCTGCTGCATGTCTAGCTTGTGCAGCTAACATAACTTTCTGGACGATAATTTTTGCTTCATTTGGATTTTCTTCCAAGAAGTTGGTTAGCATTTCATTTACAGCTTGACTTACTGCAGAGGATACTTCTCTATTTCCAAGTTTAGTTTTAGTCTGACCTTCGAATTGGGGTTCAGAAACTTTAACAGAAACAATGGCTGTTAGACCTTCTCTAAAATCATCTCCAGCAATCTCAAATTTCATTTTAGAGAGTAGTCCCGACTCATCAGCATACTTTTTTAGAGTATGTGTGAGCCCTCTTCGAAAACCACTTAAGTGAGTTCCACCTTCATGGGTATTAATATTGTTTACGTATGAATGAAGATTTTCAGCATAGGAGTTATTATAAATCATAGCAACTTCAACGGGTATACCATTTTTCTCACCCTCCATGGCAATGACGTTAGTCATGATAGGTGTTCGAGTTGCGTCCAGATATTTAACAAATTCAGTCAAGCCTTCATTGCTTTTAAAGTGTTCTTGAATGAAATTTCCTTCCTCATCTTTATTTCTTTTGTCGGTAATGCTAATCTCAATCCCTTTGTTAAGAAATGAGAGTTCTCTCATTCTTAAAGAAAGTGTCTCGTAGTTGTAATCTGTAGTTTGAGCAAATATCTCAGGGTCTGGAGAGAATGTGACCAGTGTTCCTTGATCAGAAGAAGAACCCACCTCTCGTACTTCATACTTTATTTTACCTTGCGAGTATTCTTGTTCATATTCTTTTCCGTCTCTGTAAACGGTTGCTTTCAGATGGATAGAAAGAGCGTTAACACAAGATACACCAACACCATGAAGTCCACCAGAAACTTTGTAGGAATCTTTGTCAAATTTTCCGCCTGCCCCAATTTTAGTCATGACAACCTGAAGGGCTGATACACCTTCTTTTTTGTGCATGGCAACTGGAATACCACGCCCATTATCTTTAACAGATATAGAGCCATCTTCATTTATCCAAACATCAATTTTATTACAATGACCAGCCATTGCCTCATCAATTGAATTGTCAACAACCTCATAGACTAAATGATGTAAACCTCTTACACCAACGTCACCAATATACATGGAAGGACGTTTCCTAACATGTTCCATTCCCTCTAGAGCTTGTATACTATCAGCTCCGTATCCTTTATTTTGTTCGCTCATATATATTGCTTAATTACTTCGTGAAGATACGAATTATGGCAGGCTACTAAATGATTTTGTTTAAGCTACATATCCACAAAAAATAAACACTTATCAACATGTAACTAATTGATAATCAGCAAGTTGACTTATGTCATTTCTCCTCGAATATTTTGGCTAAGGATATCATGTCTTTCTTCGTATGGATAGTTGCCAATAACCCACATAAGTTTTGTTAATGCTGCCTCCGATGTAATGTCTTTTCCTGATACAACGCAGGTACTTTGTAGGGTTTCACTACTAGCGTATTGTCCAATCTCAATTCTTCCGTTTGGGCATTGAGTCGTTGCGAAAATGATGGTTTTATTTTTTTCACAAGCCTCAATAAGATCCTGCCATTGAGAAGTTTTAGGTAGATTGCCTGCACCAAATGTTTTGAGTACGATACCTTCAATTTTTTGATTTCTTACAATATCAATTAATGCACTAGGATTATAACCTGGGAATACTGTAACATTAACTACATTATTACTAAACTTAGGCTGAAGGCCAAATTTTTCTTTATCCCCACGATAAATAAGATTATGATTTAATGTGATATTTTGTTCGAGATAAGCAAGATTTTCAAAGTTTGGTGAGCTAAATCCCTCAAAGTCATTAGTGCTTACCTTTATACTTCGATTTCCCCGAAGAACATCATCATTAAAACAAATGCAAACTTCAGGAATACAATCAATTTCAAAGCTTTTGTGTCCAGCAATGTATATAGCGTTGCTTAAATTGACAATACCATCTGTTCTAGGGTGAAAAATTGGAAGCTGTGATCCAGTTAAAACTATCGGTTTGTCTAAGTTATTAAACATAAAACTTAACGCAGAAGCAGTGTAGGCCAATGTGTCTGTACCATGGATTATGATAAATCCATGATAATCATCGTAGTTTTTATAAATTATTTCAGCAATTTTATTCCACGATTCAGGATTCATATCGCTTGAATCAACTACAGGTTCTAGTGCCTCGTATGTAAAGTCAATTTGTTTAAAAGAATCAAAGTAATTCTGGTTCTTGAAGGCAGGTAAGTAGTTTATAATTTCATCCCATGAGGACGGTACCAATCCTTTTTTGGTTTTTTTCATTCCAAACGTTCCACCAGTATATAGAATAAAAATTGAACTCATCTTAAATGTTTAGTTAGAAGTTAGCAAGTATAGAATAGCCATTCTTATTGCTACTCCATTTTCAACTTGATTAAGAATAACACTTTGATTAGAATCAGCCACTTGGCTTGTGATTTCTACCCCACGATTTATTGGTCCAGGGTGCATTATAATGATGTCTTTATTAATCCGATCTAAAACTTCTTGGTTAATTCCATATTGCAGCGAATATTCTCTGAGTGATGGAAAATATTTGTCATCTTGTCTTTCTAATTGAATTCTCAGAAGATTAGCAGCATCACACCATGCCAGACTTTCTTCTAAGTTGTAATTTACCTCAACGCCCAGACTTTCGATGTATTTAGGAATAAGATTTGGGGGCCCACATACACGAACATGAGCTCCAAGTTTTTGAAGGCAGTAAATATTGCTGAGTGCTACTCTAGAATGAATAATGTCTCCAACAATTAGAATTTTTTTATCTTTTAAACTACCAAGTTTTTCGTTAAGTGTGTATGCATCGAGAAGAGCTTGAGTAGGGTGTTCATGAGTGCCATCTCCGGCATTTATAATATTTGCATCAATATGTCTTGACAGAAATTTTGCAGCACCAGGTGCAGGATGCCTCATAACTACCATGTCTACTTTCATAGCAAGGATGTTATTCACAGTATCAACCAATGTTTCACCTTTATTGACAGAGGAAGTTCCACTATTGAAGTTAACAATATCCGCCGAAAGTCTTTTCTCTGCTAGTTCGAAAGATATTTTAGTTCTAGTACTATTTTCAAAAAAGATATTGGCTATAGTAATGTCTCTGAGGGAGGGTACTTTTTTGATGGGTCTATTTATAACTTCTTTAAAGTTTTCAGCAGTTTTAAAAATTAGTTGAATGTCTTCTTTAGAGATGTCTTTGATGCCTAAAAGATGTTTACTAGATAGTGCTGACATTATTCTGTTTTATCTGTTATAATCCAAACTCTGCATTGATCGTCTTTCCAATCTACTTTTACATAATCATTTGCTCTGGTGTCAATGTCTTCACCAGTATAATCAGGTTGAATAGGAACCTCTCTGTTATATTTTCTATTAATTAGAGTAACAAGCTCAACCGATTTGGGTCTCCCGTAGGCATTTATTGCGTCAAGAGCAGCTCTGATACTTCGACCAGTATATAGAACGTCATCAACCAAGATGATATGTTTATTTTCGATATTAAAATCAATATTTACTTCATTAGGAATGAGTTGTTTATTGTTTCTCCTAAAATCATCGCGATAGAATGTGGTGTCTAATTCACCATAATTAACATCAATTTCAAAAAGGGATTTAATTTTTTTGGCCAAAACTTTTCCAAAAAAAGGACCTCTTGGTTGAAGAGCAAGTATAGCTGTATTTTCAAAAGAGCCGTGATTTTCGACCAGTTGATGTGCGATGCGAGTAATGATAAGTTCTACGTGTTTATATTCGAGTATTACTTTTTTCATTTAGAACGCTGTATCAGATAATTTGATGATTTCTTCAAATTCAAATTCTTGAACTGGGCCAACAGACAACCTTGCTTGTTTTACAAGAGCCATGTTTGCAAGGGTATCATTGGATTTTATTTGGGCTAGTGTGACACTTTTGTTTAAAGGTTTTATAGCTTCAACATCAACTGCAACCCATTTTTCGTCCTCAGTGGTAGGGTCTTGGTATGCTTCTTTAATTACTCGAGTGATTCCTACAATTTCTTTTCCTTCATTGCTATGGTAGAATAGGCATAAATCACCATTCTTCATGGCTCTAAGGTGAACACGTGCAGGGTAACTTCTAACGCCATCCCAATATGTTGATCCATCTGCCACCATTTGGTCCCAACTGTACTTGTAGGGTTCGGATTTTATGAGCCAATAATTCATATATTCAAATATCTATTTTTTTTGGTTCTTTCAATCAAGTTGGCTCATTTTAAGGAGCAAAAAAAATCCCGAACTAGTCGGGATTTTAAAATTATTTAGCTAATTCTTTAGCTTCCTTAATCCATCCATCTCGTTCAACACGACCAGGTGATTTAAGTAAAGTCTCAAGAATTTCTGTACTTTTTTTGTTTAGTTTACTTACCTGCTGGAAAGTAAATACTCCAATGCCATTCAGCTTTTTTTCATAAGCTGGACCAACACCAGTGAGTTGCTTAAGATCATCTGCATCTTTTGCATCTGATGTACCAATAATATCAGTTAGTGCAGAAGAATCATCAGTTGTAGTGGTTTCTTTCTTCGCATCTTTTTTAGGAGTTTCCTTTTTAGGAGTCTCTTTCTTAGCTGCTTCTTTGGCAGGTTTAGATGGAGAAGATTCCATTTGTGCTTTTAACTGAGCAAGCACGTCTAAATCACCCATTGTAGAAACTTCAGCTTTTTTATTAAGTTTTTCTACATACTTGGTGGTTTTAGCGGCACGCTTTTTATTAGCAACATCTTTTTCAGAATTTTGAGATCGCTCTTCATCTTTCCAGATATCTGTGTGAGATACAAGGATACGTTTAGAATCTTTGTTAAATTCAATCACACGTAAGTTGAGTGTTTCATCAACTTTAACATCTGTATTATCCTGTTTTTTGATATGTTTTTTAGGAGCAAAACCTTCCACACCATATTGTAAAGTTAAGATGACTCCTCGATCATTAATTTCAGACACAACACCTTCATGCTCTGAACCAAGGGTGAAAATACCTTCAAATGTATCCCATGGATTCTCATCAATTTGCTTGTGTCCTAAACTTAATCGTCTGTTATCTCTATCAATTTCTAATACCACCACTTCAAGCTCTTCACCTTTTTTGGTAAATTCTGCGGGGTGCTTTATTTTTTTAGACCATGATAAGTCAGATACGTGAACGAGTCCATCAACTCCTTCTTGAAGTTCAACAAATAGTCCATAATTGGTTAAGTTTCTAACGATTCCTTTGTGTTTTGAATCAACTTGATACTTCTCCTCGATTTTCTCCCAAGGATCAGACGTAAGTTGCTTAAGTCCTAAAGAAAGTTTATGTTCTTCTTTATCAATATCTAAAACAACAGCATCTACTTCG
>JAQWZS010000208.1 GCA_029253325.1 Bacteroidia bacterium | reverse complement strand
CCAATCATTGATTTGCTAATAAACTGGCAACAAGGGCTATGGAATTCAAGTTTATTAGCATTTGCATTTCAGATGATGCTCATGCTAGTTCTTGGTCACACACTCGCACTTACCTCCTTTTTTGACTCAATTATAAATCAAATTATTTTAAGATTAAAAACAGGTGCCCAGGCTGCTTTTGTTGTCACATTTTCTACTATTATGGTTGCACTTTTTAATTGGGGCTTAGGTCTAATATTCGGTGCAATCATTGCAAGAAAAGTTGGAGAAAATTTCTCAAATCGTAAGCTAAAATTAAACTATCCACTCATTGGGGCTTCAGGCTATATAGGTTTAATGGTGTGGCATGGAGGAATTTCGGGTAGTGCTCTCACTAAAGTTGCTGAAAGTAATCACATTAGAGAAATCACTAAAAACTCACTAATGCCTGAATTCATATCATTTGAAGATACCGTATTTAGTTCTATGAATTGTATGGCTATATTATTACTAATCATTGTTGTACCAGCCATCAGTTACCTGATTGGTAAACTGACCACTAAAGAGATTCCTCAAATTACTACACTAAAACATGCTCCTGAAAGACTAGTTAAAATATCAGGTGCAGAACGCATTGATCAATCAAAATGGGTTAGTAGAATAATTGGAATTCTTTTAACTGCAATTGCAATATATATAGCCATTGTATCCAAAAATAGCTTAGGTTTTATCAACCCCAACTATATTAATTTTAGTCTTTTGGGATTAAATCTGTTGTTGTATAAAAACATTCGCTCTTTTTTAAGTGGTGTTGACAAGGCAATAAGTGGATCTGCAGGGATTTTGATTCAATTTCCCCTATATTTTGGGATATTAGCCTTAATGCAAAATGGAGGGTTAATTGCAATAATTTCAGATTTCTTCATTCAAGTATCTACTAAAGAAACACTTCCAATCTATACTTTTTTTAGTGCAGGTTTGGTCAATATATTTGTCCCAAGTGGTGGAGGTCAATGGGCATTGCAAGGACCAATTATCTTAAAGGCTGCATTGGCATTAAATATCCCACTATCAAAGATTGTACTTGCTCTTGCATACGGGGATCAAATCACCAATATGCTCCAACCTTTCTGGGCCTTACCCTTATTGAGCATCACTGGATTAAAAGCTAAAGAAATACTCCCCTATACTTTAATGCTTATGTTGGCAGGTACGGTTATATTCCTATTTGTTTTAATGCTATTTTAATAATGAAGGTACTTTTGCAATATGAGTAGTTCTGAAAAATCTAAAACCACACTTGGGCTTGAAATGGCAACAGACCCCAGATGGGTCAATATTGCAGAGAAAAGTATCGAACATATCCTAACTGATCACGCTTGGTGCGAGCAAAAAGCTGCTGTTCATGGCATAAGCATTATAAGTAAGTTTGGCAAATTTCCTAAAATAGTTGATGTCATTTCACCAATCGTTGCTGAGGAATGGGGTCACTTCAGAAAAGTTGTAAAAGAACTTAAAAAAAGGGGGTTTGAATTGGGCCATCAACGAAAAGATGAATATGTAAATGAACTTAATAAATTTATTAAGAAAGGTGACCATGTTAACAAACAGATTATTGAATACCTCTTATCGTTTGCAATGATTGAAGCTCGAAGCTGTGAACGTTTTAGATTGTTAAGCATCCATATTCAAGATCTTTCTCTTAAGAATTTTTACTATGATTTTATGGTTAGTGAGGCTGGACACTACAAGGCATTTATTAATCTAGCAAAAGAATTTGGTTCAGAAGATTATGTCATGAATCGTTGGGATGAGTTTATAGAATTTGAAACGGAAATGGTCAAAAAAATTGAGGTTCGGGGGGACCGAATGCACTAATATGTTTGTATTTAAAACCATTATTTCATTTCTTAGAGATAAAGAATATAGACAACTCCTCTTAACAACTTTTATAATAATCACCTGCGGCAGTATTATATATCACTATTTAGAGGGTTGGAGTTGGGTGGACTCGATCTATTTCTCATTTGTAACGCTAACTACTTTGGATTTTGGGGATTTTGCACCTCAAACTGATGAAGGAAAAATATTCACTATCTTTTATATCATTATGGGTGTTGGCATGATATTAAGTTTTATCAATGCTATTTATGAACACTATCAAACTCAACGAGAGACTAAACCAAAAACAATAAATAATAAATAGAATTAATGAATACGGGAATAGTCACTTTTACTATAAAAATCATAAACTCCATAGTTAATAAATTAGGAATCCGAATTGAATTTATTAATACAAATAAAATACCTGTAACTATTTCAAAAAATCGGTCGGAAACTATTGAGTATTCATTGAATAAATTAGTTGAGTTCAACATAAATGAACAGTTCTATTTTGTCCAAATAGGAGCTAATGATGGATACTCATTTGATCCAATAAATCATTTGATTAAAAAATATAATCTCAAAGGTGTTTGTATAGAACCTATTCAAGAATATTTTCAAGAATTAAAAAATACTTATAAGAATTACCCCAATGTGTCTTTGCTAAAAGCAGCAGTTACAGATAAAATTGGAAACATTGAAATGTATAAAGTTAAAAAAACAGACCACAATCTTCCTAATTGGACAAAAGGAATAGCATCCATAGATATAAATCATCATAAGAAAACAAATATTAAAGGAGATTATATTGAAACTGAAATTGTAAAATCCATATCTTTTGATAAACTAATACAACGATTCAAAATAGATCATATTGATCTACTAGTCATTGATACTGAAGGATATGATTTAAAAATCATTGAAATGATTGAATTTAATAAATTAAAACCAAAAATAATATTCTTTGAGCATCTGTATAATTACAGAAATATATCTGATATTAAACTTGGAAAAACTGTTACAAAGTTTCAAGATCTTGGATATTTAGTAAACCTTGGAGAATCGGAAATGCTTGTATACCTACCCTAAATATACCCATAAAAAAAGCCCTCCAAGTTGGAGGGCTTTAATATTATTTTAGCATACTATGAATTACTTTTTAACCTTTTTTACAATGGCTGCAAAAGCTTCTGGGTGATTCATGGCTAAATCAGCCAACACCTTTCGGTTAAGCTCGATTCCTTTTTCATGAACACCTCCCATAAACTGAGAATAACTCATACCGTGTAAGCGAGCACCAGCATTGATTCTGGTAATCCACAAACGACGGAAGTTTCTTTTATTGTTCTTTCTGTCTCTGTAGGAATATTGCCATGCTTTTTCTACGGCATTTTTAGCAACTGTCCATACATTCTTTCTTCTACCAAAGTAACCTTTGGCATGTTTCATCATTTTTTTACGTCTCCTCCTTGAGGCTACTGCATTTACTGATCTTGGCATTTTTCTTTCTTTTTTTTAAACTAGGCGTCTCGTCGAGGCGAGCTCTTTTTAGGCCCGAATAATGGTACTTTATTAGCTTTTGGCTAACATTACTTTCCGATTCTTAACAAAAATTTGATATTACTTTCATCTGATGGATGAACTAAACCACTGTGTCTAAGAGCTAATTTTCTTTTCTTAGACTTCTTTGTCAAGATGTGACGCTTGTAAGCGTGCTTTCTTTTAATTTTACCTGTTCCAGTGATTCTGAATCTCTTCTTCGCACTGGAGTTGGTCTTCATCTTTGGCATTTTCTCTCTTTTTTAATTTATTTTGGTGCTAAAACAATAATCATTTTTTTGCCTTCCATTTTAGGCATCTGCTCCAATTTTGCTACTTCTTGCAACTTTTCTGCAAACTGTAACAATAGGAGCTCCCCTCTTTCCTTAAATACGATTGATCTACCTCTGAAAAACACATAAGCTCGCACTTTATGTCCATCTTCAATAAATTTTTCTGCATGTTTCAACTTAAAGTTTACATCATGCTCGTCGGTATTAGGTCCGAATCTAATCTCTTTAATATCCGTTTTGGCTTGCGTAGATTTAAGCTCTTTGGCCTTTTTCTTCTGATCATACAAAAACTTACGGTAATCTATAACCTTACAAACTGGCGGATTTGCTTTTGGAGAAACTTCAACCAAGTCAAGGCCTTGTTCTTGAGCAAACCCAATGGCAGCTTCAAGATCAATAATTCCTTGTTCTACATTATCGCCTACCAAACGAATTGGATCAGCAACGATGAACTCATTGATTCTATGAGGGTCCTTAACTCTACCTCTGAACGGTTTTCTTCTTCTCTTCAAGTATTTTTATTCTTTAGTTAGTAATGAGTTGAAGTATCCAACAAACTCATCTAATTTAAACTTACCGACATCACCTTCACCTTGAACTCTAACCGAAACCTCCTCATTATCAGACTCTTCCTCTCCAACAATTATCATTACTGGAATTTTGGAAGCCCAAGCATCGCGAATTTTTCGACCAATTTTCTCGGCTCGCTCATCAACAAGCCCGCGAATATCGTTTTTATTGAGGAATTTTAAAACTTTATCTGAGTAATCATGATACTTTTCACTAATAGGAAGAATCGCTACTTGTTCAGGACTTAGCCAAAGTGGAAAATTACCAGCAGTGTGTTCGATCAATATTCCAATAAATCGTTCCATGCTACCAAATGGTGCTCGGTGTATCATTACTGGTCGATGTTTTTCATTGTCTGACCCTATGTAATCCAAGTCAAAACGCTCGGGTAGATTATAGTCTACTTGAATGGTTCCCAACTGCCAACTTCTACCCAATGCATCTTTAACCATAAAATCAAGCTTAGGACCATAAAAAGCAGCTTCACCATATTCTGTAACAGTCTTCATATCTCGCTCGGCAGTAGCTTCGATAATTGCCCGTTCGGCCTTATCCCAATTTTCATCACTTCCGATATATTTCTGCTTATTTTCAGGATCACGAAGTGAAATTTGAGCAGTAAAATCTTTGAATCCTAACTTTCCAAATACATGCATTACTAAATCAATTACATCTACAAACTCTCCTTTGAGTTGATCTGGAGTACAAAAAATATGGGCATCATCTTGTGTAAAGCCTCTCACACGTGTAAGACCATTGAGCTCTCCACTTTGTTCGTAACGATAAACTGTACCGAACTCTGCAATACGAAGAGGCAACTCTTTATAACTCTTTGGCTTGAACTTAAATACCTCACAGTGATGAGGGCAATTCATTGGTTTCAAAAGAAACTCCTCGTCTTCGCTTGGTGTTTTAATCGGTTGAAAGCTATCCTCGCCGTACTTCTCATAATGACCTGAAGTTTGGTACAATTCTTTGCGACCAATGTGTGGTGTCACGACCTGCTGATATCCTCGCTCAATTTGAGCTTGTCTCATAAAATTTTCTAAACGTTCACGAATAGCAGTTCCTTTTGGAAGCCAAAGAGGTAGGCCAGCTCCCACTTTTTCACTAAACATGAACAGTTCTAATTCTTTACCCAATTTTCTATGGTCGCGTTTTTTTGCCTCTTCTAAAAGGTTCATATGGTCTTTGAGCATTCCCGCTTTAGGAAATGAAACACCATAAATTCGAGTTAACGATTTGTTATTTTCATCGCCCCTCCAATAAGCTGCAGCTACATTCAATAATTTAATAGCTTTGATTGAGGATGTATTTTGGATGTGGGGACCACGACATAAATCCGTAAAATTTCCTTGTGTATAGAATGTAATTTGACCATCCTCTAAACCATCAATCAGCTCTAGTTTATAGGGGTCATTTTTTTCTGTGAAATAGGCAACAGCCTCTGATTTTGAGATTTCTTTTCGTTCAAAAGTATTTGCCTGACTAG
The DNA here is from genome assembly GCA_029253325.1 of Bacteroidia bacterium. Classification (GTDB taxonomy): domain Bacteria; phylum Bacteroidota; class Bacteroidia; order NS11-12g; family UBA9320; genus UBA9320. The sequence goes on along the minus strand of JAQWZS010000208.1, from coordinate 11,586 downwards.
CCAGTTCTTTCATCTTTTGCTCCACTTTTTCAAAATCGTTGGATGAAAATTGGTGGTCACCAAAGTCAACATCATAATAAAATCCATTATCAATAGCCGGACCGATGCCTAATTTGACTCCTGTGTACAATGCCTCGAGTGCCTCAGCAAGCAAATGCGAGCTACTGTGCCAAAAGGTTTTCTTACCATCCAAGTCATCAAACTTCAACAAGCTCAATGTTGAATCTTCCACAATAGGGCGATTCAAATCCCACACTTCTCCGTTAATCTTGGCACTTACTACAACACGTGCAAGTCCTTCACTAATCCCTTTAGCAACATCCAAAGCAGAAGTACCCTGAGGTACTTCCCTGACTGAAGCATCTGGTAATGTTATCTTAATATTCAATTTTAACTTTTTTTAGTTAGCTGATTTTATTTTACCCAGACGAACAAGGCCGTCTTTAGCAAGTGCAAAATTAGGGTCAATTTCCAAACATTTTAGATAATTTTCAATTGCCTTATCAGTAATTTTTAATAACTCAAAACATTGACCAATTCGGTTATAAGCTTTTGCGAAGTCTTCTTTCAGCCGAAGGCATATTTCAAAATGATCTATCGCTGAAGTATAGTTACCATCTGAAGCTAGAATATTTCCCGCATTATAGTATGCCAAAAAGTGCTGTGCATTGATATCAATGGCATTCTGATAATTCTTCATTGCAAGTGTATTATCTCCCATTTTTTGATAAATGAGTCCAATGGCATAATACGCTTCATCACTTCTAGGATCAGTATTAATTGCTTGTTGGTAGTATTTAATAGACTGATCAAATGCACTATTAAGCTCGTAAATTGCACCCAACTGCATACTGCTATTGTAATCCGCTCCGAGCAATTCTATTGTTTTTTTAAAGAAATAAATAGCTAGAGATGTATCTCCGTCTTCCTTGTGAAGCATGGCATTGTAAAAATGACCTTCCGCATGCTCAGGATCTAAATTCAATAGTTTTCCAAATTTAATTTTCCCCTTATCAAATTGTCTCACAAAATATAAAAATTGAGCGTGTTTAAATACTGCTTGCACATCATTAGGATTTGTACTTTCTGCTAGCTTATACTGATCTAAAGCCTTGGTAGTTTGGTCTGATGCAAAATACGCATCACCCAATTTATAATAAGTTGCACAATTATCTGGCTCCAATTCAATGGCTTGCTGATAATCTAATATGGCTAAATCATGTCTTTTTTCATTGTTCAATACTTCAGCTCGTTGTATGTAATATTCAGCAATATCTGGTGAATGGTCTATCTTTTTGCTCCATTCTCTAGCTTCCAAACTAATGGTAGTGTCATTCACTAGACTTTTGGATTGATTACTCACACCATCACATCCCGTGCTAAACAATCCTATAAGGGCAAATACCAACATTAAAAAAGGAAGTGTATATCTCATTGGTTTACAAAGGTAAAATATTGAGTGAGTTGAAAATATAATTAGCATACTATATTTTTGGGGACAACTAATCAACTATAAACTAAAATTTCAATTATGTACATTTGAAGAATCATATTAATCATACATGCCGCACTACCATAGTTTAGGACAAATACCAAAAAAAAGACACACTCAATTCAGGAGACCAGATGGTGAGCTTTATGCCGAAGAACTTTTTTCTACCGAAGGATTTTCAAATAGCTATAGTCTATTGTATCACCACTACCCTCCTACGGCAATACTAAAAGTAGATCAACCAACCTCTCTCAAACCAGAATTGGCAGGCGATATGGAAATGCTTCATCGAAGCTTCAAGAGTTTTGACGTGGCTCCACAAGATGATTTCTTAGATAGTCGTGTCATTTTGCTGACCAACAATGATGTACAAATATGCATGGCTAGACCTCGCATGAGTATGAAAAACTACTTCTACAAAAATGGCGATAGTGACGAAGTCATCTTTGTGCACCATGGAAGTGGAACCTGTAGAACCAATTACGGGCAACTCAATTTTAAATACGGAGACTATATCATTATTCCACGAGGAGTCATTTACCAAATGGAATTTGATACAGAAGACAACAAACTTCTCATCATAGAAAGTCATAGCCCTATTCTGTATCCAAAAAAATATACAAGTAAAACAGGTCAACTTCTGGAACACTCTCCCTACTGTGAGCGAGATATTAAACAGCCCGAAAACCTTGAGACAATTATTGAAGAAGGTGAATTCTTAATTAAAACTAAAAAAGAGGATAAACTATATCCATACACCTATAAATACCACCCATTTTGCTTAATTGGATGGGATGGGTTTCACTACCCTTTTATTTTTAGCATTCATGATTTTGAACCCATTACAGGTCGGATTCATATGCCTCCTCCAATTCACCAAACTTTTGAAGGCCACAATTTTGTCATATGCAGTTTTGTACCTCGTTTGTTTGATTATCATCCACTCAGCATTCCAGCACCCTACTGGCATAGCAACATTGATAGTGACGAAGTGATGTATTATGTAGATGGTCAATTTATGAGTAAGGGACATGTAGAACCTGGGCAAATGAGTTTGCATCCTGGTGGAATTCCTCACGGACCCACCCCTGGTGCTCAAGAAGCTAGTATTGGAAAAGCTGCCACCGAAGAATTGGCTGTCATGATTGATACATTCAAACCACTAAAAGTAACCAAGGCTGCTGTTGATCTAGAAATTAAAGATTATCACCTTCACTGGTTATAAGATTTTGATAATCAAACTTTTCTAAGACTTTTAATTAATGCTCTTCTTTTTTGAGGCATTTGAAGGTTTTATATAAAGAACTAGTCTAAAGAAATAATAGACTATAAAAAATACAATCATTGAATAGAATAAATTTAGATAAATTTCAACCCATTTCTCTTGAAGAAATGGATGCCGTATCACTCATGAAAAGAGTTGACACCAAGTTTATCTTTAATATAAAAATACTTCCTCAATTACTTGAAAACATTCATGATGAATACAGGGTCTTGGAAATTAATAAAAATCGAGTTATGACGTACAAATCTAATTACTTTGACACTCCCAATTCAGATTTATACATGATGCATCACAATGGGAAGGCGAAAAGAGTAAAAATAAGGATACGTAACTATGTGGAATCTAATTTATTTTTCTTGGAAGTAAAAAAGAAATTCAACAAGGGAAATACTGAGAAAAGTCGGATTCGTATCGATTCCCTCAATGAAGATCTAGACATAAAGTCCCTATCTTTTATTCAAAAACTAGTTGGAAAAAGCTATTCGCTTAAAAAATCAATTGACAATCAATTCAATAGATTTACACTTGTGAATCACCTTATGACAGAGCGAGTAACTATCGATTTAAACCTATCTTATAACAACAGACCTTTTAACAAAGATCTCGTTATATTAGAATTAAAACAACAACGGATAAATCGACATTCTCCTGTATATCAATCACTTAAGCATATGGGCATTCACCCAATGCGGGTGAGTAAATACTGCATTGGAATGGCAAAAAATGACCCATCTTTGAAACAAAATATATTCAAACCTAAATTCAAAAAAATTAATAAAATAACCACCCCATGAGCGAATTTTTAAGCATCCCGATCTTTGATGATGACTTCTACAAAATGATGTTTCGATTCTTATTAAACATCTCCTTTTTGACCATCATTATCCAATGGTTATATTACTCTACTGTCAAGAAGAGGGACTACCTTTTTACTTATTACATGATAGGAATTATCGTATTCTTTCTATGCTTTACCCTCAAAAAATATGAGTTAGATATTGGTATGGCTTTGGGTCTATTTGCCATTTTTGGAATTATACGATACCGGACAAATCCCATACCCATTAAGGAAATGACTTATCTTTTTATAATCATTGGGGTATCTGTTATCAACTCACTTGCCAATCAAAAGATGAGTTACGCAGAAATTGTAGGTGCAAATGTCATTGTTGTAATTACCATATTCATCATCGAACGATTATTATTTAGAGAAAACACCCGAACTAAGACGATTACTTATGAGAAAATTGAAAACATCAAACCCGACATGCGTGACATACTAATAAAAGACCTTGAAGAAAGAACTGGGCTTCAAATCGTAGAGGTTGAAATTGGATCCATTGATTTTTTGAAGGATACCACATCACTAACTATCAAATATCTAAAAAACTCATGAAAGTAATTATTAACTACGTTCTGATCCTAACAATTTTTATCTCTCTACCATTGTTCTCAAATGCTCAAGATGGCACCTATCACACGATACGAGATTTTGAAACTTGGTCATCTATTAATCTCCGCTATAAACCCACCAACAATATAAAATTGAGCCTATCACAACAACTTCGACTAAAAGACAATTCATCTACTATGGATGTATATTTTACTCAACTGGGGTTAGATTACAAGCTTGCTAACTTTCTGAGTATTGGGTTTGCATCTAGATTAATCACAGAAAATGATGATCAAGGCAAAATTAAAGGAAATGAGAGTCACCTCCGCTGGCAAGCAGATCTGGAATTTAACCATTCTGTTAGTCGATTTGCATTTAAATATAGAATTAGGTATCAAAATAAAGATGAACTCCAAAAAACTACAGATGAGATTAAAAAGACCATCCGACTAAAAGTAGCATCTACCTACAATATCAAAAATTGGAAGTTAGACCCTACCTTGTCTGCTGAACTGTTCAATGGAATCACAAATAATGATGGAATCTACAAAGCACGTTATACGTTGAGTTCTGATTACAAATTGAAAAAAGGAAGTCTCGGTGCTTTTTTGAGGACAGAAAAAGAACTCTTTGGAGACTATCCAAAAAGAACTAACATATTGGGCATCAAGTATAATTTCACAATTAAAAAGAAGAACAAATGAAAACCTGGAAAATAAAAGTAACATTAATTACAATTACCACACTTGTATTATTCTCTTGTAAAAAAGAAATTTTCATACCTCATGAAGAAAATATAATTGATACTGAATCTTCTAGTCATTCTAATGGGTATCCTGCTAATTATGACATTGTATTTAACCAAAACAAGGTAAATAGACTGGATATCATCTTCACAGTAAAAGAATGGCAAGCCATGCAGGCGGACTTATCTGAGAAACAAGGTGGTGGAGGTCCAGGTGGTTTCCCAAGTGAAAATCCAGACTATTTTCACTGTGAAGTAAATTTTAATGGTCTAACGTGGGAACACGTTGGCATTCGATATAAGGGAAACTCCTCACTTCGAGCCAATAGCAATAAACTTCCCTTAAGATTTGACTTTGACAAATGGGAATATGAATTCCCTGAAATTTCAGATCAACGGTTCTATGGTTTTAAAGAGTTATCAATGGGCAGCAATTATAATGATCCCTCCCTTATGAGAGAGAAAACTGCAGATGATCTATTTAGAGACTTTGGTGTACCAGCAGTAAAAACTGCTTTTTATGAGGTATATATCGATGAAGGTACAGGCACTTACAAATACTACGGTGTTTATACCATGACCGAAGTTGTTTTTGATACATTTTTAAAAAACTGGTTTGGCTCAAAAAGTGGGAATTGTTACAAACCTGATGGGAATGGAGCAAGATTTTCTATCAACGGATTTACCTTAGATGACTTCGAACAAAAAACTAATGAAAAAATCAATGACAGAAGAGACATTCAAGAAATGTTTGACATACTGCATGCTGATACTAGAAACACCGACCCCACTGAATGGAAAGAGAATCTAGAACGAGTATTTGATGTAGATGGGTTCTTGAAATACCTCGCTGTAAATAATACAATCCAGAACTGGGATACTTACGGGAGAATGACTCACAATTACTACTTATATCATGATCCCAATGACGATCTAATAAAATGGATAGCATGGGATAATAACGAAGCATTTCAAAATGGCAAACGAGGCGGATCACTATCATTTGAAATGACTGAGGTGGGTGATAATTGGCCACTAATTAGTTTCATTATCGCAGACAGTGAATATGAATCTATTTATAAAAACTACATTAAATCCTTTATTGAATCTTCATTCGAGAATAATCGAATGACGGATATTTACAATACTCAAGAATCCCTTTTGAATGTATCTGCAAACAATGAAGTAAGTAGATATTCTTATGTCAATGGTCAATTTAATTCAGCAGTTCAGACACTCAAATCGCATAATGTTAGTCGTTTAAATGCTGCTCAAAATTATATTCAATGATTTAATGCAATAAAAACTAATCATGACTCGATATTTTACTGTCATTTTGGGGCTTAACTTATTTTATTGCTCTATCCTTGGACAATCTCATATCAAATTTGAACCCACTTATGAATCAAAACCACTAATTTTAGATTCAACGTATTCAGACCAAACTAAAATTACATCTTTACGCTTTTACATTGGTCATGTCAAATTACTAAAAGATTCTAAAATTATGTTTGAGCAACCATCCTATCAACTGATGTATGCTGAATTCCCAGAAACCCTCGAGATTCAAACACCTCCTAATATATCATATAATGAAATATCTTTTTCATTAGGCATTGACAGTGCAACTAATCATCAAGGTGCTTTAACTGGTGATTTAGACCCTCAACATGGGATGTATTGGACTTGGCAAAGTGGTTATATTAACTTTAAAATTGAAGGTGAGAGTAATCAACCTTTCACCTATCATATTGGGGGATACCATAAGCCATTCAATACATACAGAAAGGTAACTTTACCTTTATCAAGCAATAAAGTATATCTACCTATTAATGCTATCTTGCAAGAAATGCTACCTATTGAAAGTAAAATCATGAGTCCTAGTAAAGTTGCTATGAAATTTGCTGATCTATTATCCGAGTCCTTTTTTACTGATTTATGAAAAATGGGATAATCATATCATTGACTCTCCTATGTTTAGCTGCATCAAATATCACCATACCCTACCCAAACTATTTCCCAAAGCCTAACTATGAACTTGACTTTTCGAGCAAAACTTATGATTTAACACAATTAGGAAGAGTACTATTCTATGACCCAATTTTATCAGCGGACAATACCATTTCATGTGCAAGTTGTCATTCTCCATATAATAGCTTTGCTCACACTGACCATGCTGTAAGTCACGGAATTCATGATAGTATCGGAAAACGAAATGCTCCTGCCCTTATTAATCTTGCTTGGCAAAAAGAACTCATGTGGGATGGTGCAAGTAATCACCTTGACGTGCAAGCACTTGCACCAATAACGCACCCTGGAGAAATGGCCGAATCAATAGAACATGTAATTAACAAGCTTCAAAACAATAAATTATACCCACCATTATTTAAAAAAGCATACGGCGATATGCTAATTAATAGCCAAAGAATGCTTAAAGCTTTAACTCAGTTTCAACTTACATTAATTTCAGATAATAGCAAATATGATAAAGTACGACGGAGTGAAGACACATTTTCTATCCAAGAAAATAAGGGCTATGGGTTATTTTTAACACATTGTAATTCATGCCATACTGAACCCCTATTCACGAATCATAAGTATAAGAACAATGGGCTTGGTATAGACAGCCAATCATTGGATTTAGGAAGATTCAACATCACTAAAATTCCTTATGACAGCGTGAAATTTAAAGTGCCAACATTACGAAATATTGGATATACCTATCCCTATATGCATGATGGTCGATTTAAAAAATTAAGTTCCGTGATCAATCATTATATCAGCGACAACAAAGAATATAAATACATTTCGAAAGAACTTGAACATAAAATTTCCCTTTCTTCAAATGATAAATCAGATTTAATATCTTTTTTACTAACATTGAATGACAGAGATTTCATTTTTAATCCTAAAAATAAGTTTCCAAGAAAAATATTACTTCAACCAAAGGATATTTAAAAAATAATAACATCTAAAACTAAAAACCATGAGAAATACAATCATCATCTTAAGTATTCTAATAAGTACTATCGTAAAAGCTCAACTCAATCCAGCAATCACGTCCTGGCTTCAGAATACAACCAAAACTGGCACATATTACCCGAAAGGTAATCCTACACTCACCGAAAATAACATTTTAGTTAATTGTCAAAAGGTAGAATACTCCAATGATTTTGTTTTTGTAACAGCTACTGGAATACCCTCCTATCCTACGGGTCCTTTTAGCGATGGAAACCCAAGTAATGCAGAAAATCAGAATGGCATTTACAAAATACCTTTGAATCCCGCACAAAACAAGGGAGAACTTGACGCAACAATAGGTGGTAATATCGGCTTGTTCATCAATGGAGTAGCCTTATTTGATTACCGAGATGGAGTAGCATGGGATCCTCAAAGTAATTCATTATGTGGCGGCCCTGGTAACCCAAGGTGTCCAGGTGGAAGAGATGCTGTAATGGCTTGGAATCGTGATGCTATACCTGCAGAAAAAGAAGGTTTTGATTGTGCTAAAGGACATCCCGCAATGGGAAATTATCATCACCATCAAAACCCTTCAGCCTTTAAGCTTGACTTGGAGGTTATCTCGGATATATGTAATATCTATGATGCTGAAGGTTTATATGCAATTGATAGCAATAAACATTCTCCGCTTATCGGATTTTCATATGATGGATATCCTATTTATGGAGCATATGGGTATGCAAACAATGATGGAACTGGAGGAATTACTAGAATAAAGTCAGGGTATCAACTTAGAAATATAACAGAGAGAACACACCATCACGATGGAACAGACGTAGATGACGGTCCACCAATTGATGCAACTTACTTTCTTGGTTACTTTAGAGAGGACTACGGATTTAATGCAAGTGCACAAGAAGATATCCTCGATGAACACAATGGTCGATTTTGCATAACTCCAGAATACCCAGAAGGAACCTATGCTTATTTCTGTACAGTTGATGAAGATTGGAATTCTGCTTACCCATACGCAGTAGGCCCCAATTTCTATGGAAATTTTGAACGAAGAAATGTTTCTTCAGTAGATGCTGGCACGACTGTTTATACACCTACAACTATCAATGTTAGTGTTCTTAATAATTCTAAAATCACGGTATTCCCTAATCCAGCATCAGACTTGATAGCAATACAACTTGGTGGACTAAATAGAAATAATGTTCAGATCACACTATCAGATATAAATGGTAAGAAAATCAGTTCAACATCAATTCCATCAGGAAGCACCATAGCATATTACGATGTTCAAACAGTTTATGAAGGTTACTATCTACTTCACTTTGATGATGGCATCACTCAGTTGAATCGTAAGATAAGTATTCAGCGATAACAGGATTAAAATTCAAACTAGTCCACACCCAAATATTTATGAGTTTGCAGACTCACAAACCAATTGGGGTTTGTTAAAATATAATCAAAGACTATTTTTTCAGTAATTTTTCGCTTATCCCACTCGGGTTGTAGAAATAATTTGCAATTTGAGGAAACCAATTTTTGGTGTTCTTCTGCCCACTGAATATCGCTCTTATTAAATACCACAATCTTTAACTCATTGGCCATCTTTGCGACACCCTCCAAAGGCTGTTTAAATTTTTTGGGTGAAAATGTAATCCAATCAAAATTACCAATTAATGGGTAGGCACCACTCGTTTCTATATGAACTTGGAAACCAGCTTCTTTAAACCTTTTGGTCAGTTCTGTTAAATCGTACATTGCTGGCTCTCCTCCTGTTATAATCAATAGTCTACTTGGATATTTTTCAGCTTCTTCAAGTAGAAAATCTATCGATAATTTTGGATGTTTTTCTGCATCCCAACTATCTTTAACATCACACCATACACATCCTACATCACAACCACCCATACGAATAAAAAAAGAGGGTTGTCCCACAAAAACTCCTTCACCCTGGACGGAGTAGAAATATTCCATAATTGGAAAGCTCCTCATAGATTTAATTTCCTTTTATAACTCTTGAGCGTATTGTAAAGTAGACCATATCTGGTCATTGGTCCTACACCACCAGGTACGGGCGTAATTGCAGAACATTTATCTACCAGCTCATCATAATGTGCATCTCCTCTTAACTCATATCCTTTAGCATTGTCTGCATCAACTCTAGTAATTCCAACATCAACAACAGCAGCACCGTCCTTGATCATATCACCCTTCAGAAAATGAGGTTTACCAACAGCTACAATGACAATATCAGCCATTAATGTGTGAGATTTAAGATCTTGCGTATGTCGGTGGCAAATAGTGACGGTTGATTCCCCTGGATAACCACCTCTACTCATCAATATACTCATGGGCCTTCCCACAATATTACTCCTACCAATAACAACACAATGCTTACCTTTGGTTTCAATGCCATATTCTTCTAACATTATCATAATACCAAAGGGTGTAGCACTGATATAGGTATCTTCATTTTTGGTCAATCGACCTACATTGATTGTGTGAAAACCATCAACATCAATCTTAGGGTCAATAGAATCCGTCACTTTTGCAGAATCTATATGCTTTGGAAGCGGCAGTTGTACAATCAAACCATCGATTTGGTCATTTAGATTAATACTTTCAATCAAAGCCAACAAATCATTTTCACTAGTTTCTGAAGGTAATCTATGAACCGTCGAATCAAAGCCAACAAAGTCGCAATCCCTTTCTTTACTATTCACATAAGTCTTACTTGCTCCATCATCTCCAACTAATATGGCAGCAAGATGTGGCGATCTATTTCCTGAATTTTTATATTGAGACACCTCTTCCTTGATTTTACCTCTAAGCGATAAAGCAAGACCCTTGCCATCGATGATTGTTGCCATTTGTGGGTCAAAAATATGTAATAATATCACCATAATAAAGCTTCTACTCAATAGGATCTGTTATTTTCGTAAAATACTTGTGATTAGGAATTTATTTTTGATAATATCTTCGTAATAGCAAGAGCTTTAAAGTAAATAATTTGAATCGCCAATTAATAATTTCCATTTCAATAATAACCCTTTTCTATTGGGGGTGTAAGCCTGATGAGTTAATAGTTCCAAATAAAATTAGTCTCTCACCGATAAAAATTGACAAGTACATTATATATAACCGTGAAGAGCTTAACCATGATGCATTCAATAGTCAAACAGACACAATAAAATACTGGATAAAAGAAACCATTGAAAGTTCATTTTTAGATCAAGAGAATGATACTACATACCGTTTACTAATTGATCACAGTAATGATGAGGGGAAAAGTTGGGAATTTCACCATTATGCTGTTCTGAAGGAGGATGATTTTGGTATTGAAAGAACAGATTTTGATGTAAAAAAAGTAAAATTAAGTTTCCCTGTCCAAAATAATAAAAGGTGGGATATCAATATGTTCAACAACCAAGATATCCAATATGGATACTATAATCAGGTAGATGAATCCTTTTATATCGATGATTCAACATTTGATGAAACAGTGACAATTAAAATTGCGGATAGACAAGATATCATATTTACTAAATTTGAAGAAGAAATATACGCACGAGGTATTGGGCTCATTCAACGACAATTTAAAGATATTGAAACGCAACCTGGAAAATATAAAGATGGAATCGAGTACACAGAAACCCTATTACAAACCAATTGGTAGTATCCTTTTTGTTTTATTGATT
>JAQWZS010000204.1 GCA_029253325.1 Bacteroidia bacterium | reverse complement strand
TTATTAACCTTTTCGTGTCTAGGAACTTTGATTAATTGAAGAATACTCAAAGACATAATAATCACACCAATAATGCCATGGTAGTATAGATTTGGGTATAGAGATTCAACGGTTTGATCTAAATTCATATTTCCAATATTTAGATCGAAGGATTCTCTAACAAATGCTCCTACAATTACTTGGATTGTTGCAACGATCATAAGTGATATGCTTATCCATGAGCCTGGGTAATTTATTGTTATAGATTTACTAGATAATCGACGTGCAATCATAAAAAAACTGATGGAGGCAAAAGCTGCAATAAAATGAGCTGTTACAATGCCTCCGATGAGATTACTATTTACAACAACTGCTCCTAATAATGCATTAAAAAAAACTGCTAGAAAACCTAGTAAAGTAAAAATAAATATCCTCAAGTTTTTTTTTAAATAATAGAATGATAGGATGGTGCAAATAAAAACGATGAGACCTGTGAGGGCTCCCCACAAACGGTTTATGTATTCAACATATGCTTTAACTACGTTAAACTTATGACTCTCATTCAATTGGGTAGCTTGTTGGATTTGATTCGCTTTATCAGAAAACCCAAATAGTTGAAGCAGTTGGGTGAAACGTTTAGTTTTAGTAACACGTTGCTTTTTGTAATATTCTTCGTAGTCGTCGGGCAATTCGTTTTCAGACAAGGGTGGGACATATTGACCAAAACACTTGGGCCAATCTGGACAACCCATTCCACTTCCAGTACTCCTTACTAATCCTCCAATTACAAATAGCATGAAGATAAAGAATATCGACAGCCAGTTAAATAATCTATAATTTCTTGGGTTCACGGATGTGGTTTGATAAAAAAAGCCATCCGAAGATGGCTTTTTTTTAAATTGTATTTGGTTTTAGCCAGTTTCTTATGAGCGTAAATAGGGTTACAGCTTCTGTCTTTGGCTTTTTAGAAGATTTATTAACTTTAGTTTTGGGTGTTTCAAAAAGCTCTTCTTCAACTCCCTCATCAGGGACATTTTGCATCATGAAATCTTCTTCATATGCAGGATTACTGTAATCGTATGCCCAACGGTATACGGTAGGTATTTCACCTGGCCAGTTTCCGTGAATTCTTTCTTCGGGCGTAGTCCATTCTAAAGTATTAGCTTGCCAAGGATTAGTACCAGATCTTTTCCCAATAAAAATACTTGAAAAGAAGTTGTATAAAAATATGATTTGAGCGATACCACCTAAAATGGCAGCGAGTGTCATTACTACGTTCACATCAAACCAAACACCATATTCTGGCAATAATGTAAATGCATAATATCTTCTTGGTACACCTGCAAGTCCCATGAAGTGCATAGGGAAAAATACTAAGTATGCAGAAATAAACGTAAACCAAAAATGAATATATCCTAGAGGCTTGTTCATCAATCGTCCAAACATTTTTGGGAACCAATGATAGATTCCTGCTAACATTCCAAAAATTGCAGCACAACCCATTACAATGTGGAAGTGGCCAACAACAAAATAAGTATCATGTAATTGGATATCTAGAGTAGCATTACCCAAGAAGATTCCTGTTAACCCACCAGAGATAAAGAAGGACACTAAACCAATGGCAAACATCATTGCATTAGTAAATCGAATGTTTCCTCTCCATAGTGTGGCCAGATAATTAAATGTTTTAACAGCTGACGGGACGGCTATAATAAGTGTTGTTACTAAGAATACTGCACCGAGTAAAGGATTCATTCCAGTTATAAACATGTGATGACCCCAAACAATGAATGATAAAAAGGCAATACCCATTAGTGAGATAACCATAGCGGTGTATCCGAATATTGGTTTCCTAGAATTAACAGCGATGATTTCCGAAGTAATTCCAAGAGCTGGCATGATAATAATATATACTTCAGGGTGCCCAAGGAACCAAAATAAGTGTTGGAATAAGATTGGGCTTCCACCTGTATGTTCTAATGCTCCTGCTGAACCAAGGTAAATATCCGACAGGTAGAAACTTGTCCCGAAACCTCTATCAAATAATAACAATAAACCGCCACCTAATAAAACGGGGAATGACAATAAACCTAGAACTGCAGTTAAGAATAATGCCCAAACAGTCAATGGAAGTCTTGTCATAGACATTCCTTTAGTTCTCATATTAAGTACAGTACTTATATAATTGATACCACCCAAAAGTGAGGAAGCAATAAATAATATAATGGCAGTTAGCCAAAGTGTCATACCCATTCCAGATCCGGGCATAGCTTTAGGTAATGCACTTAGTGGAGGATATATGGTCCATCCACCTGAGGCAGGTCCAGTTTCTACGAATAAGGATGACAATAGAACAATACTACTTAAAAGGAAGAACCAGTATGAAAGCATATTCATAAATGGTGATGCCATATCTCTTGCTCCAATTTGTAGAGGTAAAAGTAAGTTAGCAAATGTACCACTCAACCCTGCTGTTAATACATAAAATACCATGATAGTACCATGCATTGTTACAAGAGCCATATAATATCCTGCATCTAATTTTCCATCTGGTGCCCATTTGCTACCAAAGAACCATTCCAATATCGGGAATGATGTGTCTGGATAAGCAAGTTGAAGACGAAATGCAATAGACATTGCCATTCCAATTACTCCCATGATTATACCAGTAATTAGAAATTGCTTGGATATCATCTTGTGGTCCATGCTGAAAACATACTTCGATAAGAATGTTTCTTTATGGTGATGTTCTGCGTGTGCAACTGATGAACTCATATTTTTAAATCTTTTATTAATTTATCGCTAAAATTTCGTTTTCTGTGGTTGTGTTTTCTGAGTTTTCCGCTTTTACATTCTCTTTGGCAAAAAGACCTGTTTGTTGTTTAATCCACTCATTGTATGATGCTTCATCTTCAACAACAACTTTCATTTTCATGTTGAAGTGAGCATTTCCACATATTTTATTACATATTAGATAGTAGTCAAACTCTGGATCTCCTTTAATAGCTCTCATGTCTTCTGTAGACTTAATAGGAGTGAAAGTGAATTCTGTGGGCAGCCCCGGGACAACATTCATTTGCGTTCTAAAATAGGGGAGATAAGCAGAATGTATAACATCTCTTGCTCTAAACTTGAGTCTGATTGGTTGATCCTTAATAAGGTGAATTTCTTGAACAACTTGATCGTCATCACCTTCTCCGGTAAACATTGATCCTTCGTTTATTTTAAGTGCTCCATTTAATCGTTCTATTTGTGTGTTTCGTGCACGAATAGTTAACCTTAGGTCATTTTCAACATCACCAGATTCATAAGAATGAATTTTTTTAAGATGTGCTTCACGATCATCACCAACTCTTCCACCAAGTGTCGATTTTAACTTTGCCAGTTCTTTAGGAAGTTTTGATATGGTACTCTCCATAGAAGAAATGTCTTCTTTGAGTTCTTTAATAAGCCCAGTGGCGTGGCTTCTGTTAGCAACACCTAGTGGATTAATACCGTTAATTAGATTGTAATTTGCTTTTCCAAGTTTACCATCTTCACCAGGGTATCTAGCGTTCCAACCAAACTGATATGCAAAAACTTCAATTTGCTTGGCATTCTTGCTATCATCAGAGCGTAAAATTTTATTCCACATTTTGAAGCCTCCCGAAACTAAAATGGCGAGAACAACAGCTGGTACTAAAGTCCAAACATATTCCAAATTGTTATTGTGAGATAAGAAATAAGCTTTCCTTCCAGGTTTTTGGCGATATTTAAATGAAAAGAAAAATAATAGGAATTGTGTGATGAAGAAAACAGGAAGAGTAGCGATCCATGTCCATTTCATCATTTTATCCATTTCAATGCCATGCTCAGATGCAGATTCAGGCAATAAGAATTTACTATGAATACTATATTCATAAAGTACTAACCCAAAAAAGCCTACAAGAAAAACAAGCATCATGAATGCGTTGATATTATTCCAGTTGATGACTTCTCGGCCGGTAACATTAGAAACCAATTCTAATATTCCAAAAATCATTACTATGATTAGAAATATTAAAAATGAAAGAAGTACAATTGCCCAGTTGATGTTATTGAAAAGAGACTCATTAAAAACAGGTTGATTGGAAGCTGAGCTATCTTCTGTGCTGGCAATTGGACTGTCACCATCACCACCATTGTCAATCCACATTAGAATCGATGTAATTTCCTCATCTTTAAGGTTTTCAAAGATGTTCATAGCTTGACCATTGTATTCATTGTAAATAGCTACAGCTCTTTCATCTCCTGATTTGACTAATTTTTGACTATTCTTAATCCAAGCGTTTAACCAAGCATAGTCTTCCTCATATTTATCTATTACACCTTCAAGTGCTGGACCTACAACTTTACCTTTCAAGGCATGGCAGGATGCACAGTTAGCTGAAAATAGTTCACTTCCTTGCTTGATTAATTCATCCGTTCCCTCAACACCATCTATTGGTCTGGTAAGATTGTTTTTGTAGGCTTGAGAATTGTGAAA
>JAQWZS010000195.1 GCA_029253325.1 Bacteroidia bacterium | reverse complement strand
CAAGAAGCTAAAGATAAAAACATTCTGTTTTCACTTCACATGAAAGCAACCATGATGAAGGTATCTGATCCGATTATTTTTGGTCATGCTGTATCTGTCTATTTCAAGGACTTATTAGAAAAGTATGAAGAAACGTTTTCTAATTTAGGGATTAACTTAAATAACGGTTTTGGTAATTTACTGATGAGTATTCAAACGCTACCTAAAGACCAACAAGAGGCGATTGAAGCAGACATTCAAGCAGCGATTTCAAACGGTCCAGATATGGCCATGGTAAATAGCGATAAAGGAATTACTAACTTACACGTCCCCAGTGATGTAATTATTGATGCAAGTATGCCAGCAATGATTCGTACAAGCGGTCAGATGTGGAATGCAGAGGGTAAGCTTCAAGATGCAATTGCAGTAATCCCAGATAGTAGTTACGCTCCATTGTATAGTGCCACAATCGATTTTTGTAAGAAAAATGGTGCATTTGATCCTACCACTATGGGGACTGTCCCCAACGTTGGACTTATGGCACAAAAAGCGGAGGAGTATGGTAGTCACGATAAGACATTTGAAATAGAAAAAGATGGAGTCATTCAAGTGGTGGATAAAGAGGGTAATATTTTATTGTCTCATGATGTAGTGCAAGGAGATATTTGGAGAATGTGCCAAGTGAAAGATGCCCCCATACGTGATTGGGTGAAGTTGGCTGTTAATCGTGCAAGAGCTACAAACTGGCCAGCCATATTCTGGTTGAATAAGGATAGAGCTCATGATTCAGAATTAATCAAAAAGGTTAATCTATACCTCAAAGACCATGAGACTTCAGGTCTAGATATCCAAATTATGAGTCCTTATGAATCAACATTATACACCTTAGATCGTGTTAAAAAAGGAGAAGATACCATATCGGTGACGGGTAATGTTTTGAGAGATTATTTGACGGACTTATTTCCTATTCTTGAATTAGGAACAAGTGCTAAAATGTTGAGTATTGTTCCTTTGATGAATGGTGGGGGATTATTTGAAACTGGTGCAGGAGGAAGTGCTCCCAAGCATGTAGAGCAGTTTGTCGAAGATAATTATTTGAGATGGGACTCGCTGGGTGAATTCTTGGCACTAACTGCCTCATTAGAACATTTGAGTAGCGTTTTTGATAATCCAAAAGCAAAAGTTTTAGCCGATGCACTTGACCAAGCGGTTGAGAAATTTTTGGAAAATGATAAATCACCTGCACGTAAAATAGGTTCAATAGATAACAGGGGATCTCATTTTTACCTTGCAATGTATTGGGCTGAGGCATTAGCGAATCAGAATGAAGATTCGGATCTACGTTCAAAATTTGGAACAATTGCAGAGCTTTTCGGAAGTAATGAACAACGAATCATTGAAGAGTTAGTTGTAGTTCAAGGGAAACCAGTTGATATCAATGGATATTATTTCCCAGAAGAAACAAAAACGAGTAAGGCAATGCGTCCAAGTGAAACGCTGAATGAAATTTTGAGAAGGATTTAAAATCCTTCTCAAAATTTTTTAAGAAGATTAACTGTGAAGTGCACGATTTTCAGTAGCTGCTAGTGCTGCTTCTTTAGTTACTTCGCTTGTTGTTGGGTGTGCATGACATATTCGAGCAATATCCTCAGCACTTGCTCTAAACTCCATTGCTACAGCAATTTCTGAAATCATATCAGCGACTCGTGGTCCAATCATGTGAGCTCCTAAAACTTCGTCAGTTTCTGAATCTGCAAGAATTTTTACAAATCCATCAATATCCATTCCTGCAACGGCTCTACCATTTGCTCTAAACGGGAATTGACCTACTTTGTATTTTTTACCATCTGCTTTTAATTGCTCTTCTGTTTGACCAATTCCAGCAACTTCAGGCCATGTGTATACCACACCTGGTATAAGGTTATAGTTTATATGAGGTTTTTGACCAGCTATGATTTCAGCTACCATAACACCTTCTTCTTCAGCTTTATGGGCGAGCATTGCTCCTTTAACAACATCTCCAATTGCAAAGATGTGAGATTGATTGGTTTGCAAATGATCATTGGTCTCAATTCTACCACGGTCGTCTATTTTTACGCCTACTTTTTCTGCAGATAAGCCATCTGTATATGGTCGTCTTCCAACTGAAAGAAGGCAATAATCTCCTTCTAAAACAACCTCTCCTTTTTTGCCTTCTGCTTTTACAGTGACTTTCTTTCCTTTCGCAGTTACATTAGTAACCTTATGATTAAGGTGAACTTTTATGCCTTGTTTTTTGGAAATTCTTGCCATTTCCTTTCCAAGACCACGATCCATAGTAGCAATTAAACTATCGGCATATTCAACAACAGAAACTTCAGCACCAAGTCTGTGATACACAGATCCTAACTCAAGCCCGATTACACCACCTCCAATAACAATTAAGTGTTTTGGAATCTCCTTCAATTCTAACGCTTCTGTAGAAGTAATAATTCGCTTTTTATCAATATCAACTCCTGGCAATGAACTGGGTTTGCTTCCAGTAGCGATAACAATATTTTTAGCTGAAATTTTCTCTTTCTTTTTCCCATCTATTTGAAGTGTGTTGGCATCAATAAACGAGCCTGTACCCGTAAAAACATCAATTTTATTTTTCTTCATGAGAAAATCAACCCCCTTTGTCATTTGGTCTACAACGCCCTGTTTGCGAGCTACCATTTGTTTGAAATCAATTTTTGGGGTTCCTACTTGAATACCGTGGTCAGCAAACTTATGTACCGCATCGTGGTATTGATGAGAGCTATCAAGCATAGCCTTACTGGGAATACATCCTACATTTAGACAAGTACCACCAAGGGTATTATACTTTTCAATAATAGCAGTTTTCATGCCCAATTGAGCACATCGAATGGCACAAACATATCCGCCAGGGCCAGATCCGATGATTGCAACGTCGTAGTTATTCATTTTTATTCTTAAAAAATTTCTTCTTGTTTATTAATTCTAATACCAGCTGAAATGATGTTGGATAAATTTTCCAATCGCATATTCTGTTCTAAAGTGATATAGTATTTTCCAGATAAATCAAATAATTTTCGGTGCAAGATGGGTTCTTGGAAAGTAATCGTAGAACCTAATCCAGACCCTAGCCATTTGCCTGATTTTTCAGCTAACGGGATAGATATAGGGAATACTTGACTCGTGCTATCGGGTTTTAATAGTGTGATTTTAAGTTGAATATTCGCAAAAGAATAGTCGGTATTAATCTTTAAATTGGTAAGTAGCTGATGATAATGATCTGGGTGATTTATCTCAAAGCTATCCGTAAGTATTTCATCATAAGCCCATCCGTCTTTACCGAGGTCCATGTACGAATTAACTAGGGTGTCTTTAGTGCAGCCAAGGATTAAAATTAGTGTAAAAAGGAATATGGATAGTTGGACTTTCAAATGTGATACAAAGGTAAAAAAAAAGCCCAATTCGATGTTTAATTGGGCTTTATAATAATTGATGTTCTATTGGTTACAACTTCTTTCTTAAATCTTTGGGTAGAGCATCTTTGTGCACTTACCAAAAACATTCGCAATAACTCTAAAATTGATTTAAAACAAATTACCTATTTTCATACGTAATAGCACTCAATAGGTAAGGTTATTGTGAATGCTATATGGTAGTTTCGTTTATAATAACGTTAGGCACATGAAAAACAAAAATAATATGAAGAAAAAAATTGCACTTATTGCATTAACTATAGTGATTGGTAATTTCGTTTATGGTCAGAAAGCAGAAAATTTTGATTATAAGCAAGGAAAGAGTTTTAGTTTGCAGATGGATGCTTTTGATTTTATGGCAAAAGGATTTAGTTTATGGGGCAACTACACATTTAATTATAATCGAATTTTTCTCGATGGTGGTATAAATCAACTCCCTGATTTTTTAAATTCACTTAGTGATGACTTTACAGAGAAAAGAAAATATTTTATTCAGGCTGGATATTACAGATTTATTAAAAAGCCAAATGAACTATTTATTGGCGTGGAATTGATTTATCAACAAATGAAAATTTCCAATAAGTCAACGTCTGAAGTCATGGAAAATGAAGTCCTAAGAATAGCACCAGTATTAGGGTTTTAGTGGATTCCGTTCAAGTCATATGATAAGTTTTCTATAACCCCTTGGGTTAGTGAAAGGTTGCCATTATACTCTAAAGAAGTGTACTTTCCTCTTGCAGCAAAGAATTACAAAACAGCAGATTTTAATTTTGTAATGGGATGTAACATAGGTATAAGACTCGGGAAAAACTAAAAACGTGTGTTAATACTGTATATGAAATCATAGCCACCTATCGTTGTATGCCATTTAAGAGTAACATTAATGGAAATCAAGCAACATAGAATCATAATTATCTTGAACGGATTGCATAATGTAAGACTTATCTGAGTTTAAGCCTTCAATATCATCTATTTCATTAAATTCTCCCATATTGGAATTTCCCCACAGACTGAATTCAATGATTATAGGGGCTAAACGAATCCCTTTTTCCGTTAACAAATAAATATTTTCTTTTTTATTATCGGGCACTTTCGTTTTGAAAATCAGTTTATACGATTCCAACAATTTTAATCGTGCCGATAAAATGCTCGGAGCGATCCTTTCATCTGAATAAGAAATTTCCTTGAAAGTCTTTTTATGCTTAAGGAGCATATCTCTAATGATTAATAAAGACCATTTGTCACCTACAACATCAAGTGTTGAAGAGATTGGACAGCCAGAGCGAAATTCTTTTTTCATTTTCA
This sequence comes from Bacteroidia bacterium, assembly GCA_029253325.1. Classification (GTDB taxonomy): domain Bacteria; phylum Bacteroidota; class Bacteroidia; order NS11-12g; family UBA9320; genus UBA9320. The sequence goes on along the minus strand of JAQWZS010000195.1, from coordinate 6,000 downwards.
TCAAATTATTACTATCTATTCGATAGTAATTACTACTTTTGCTATCGAATTGAAAGCAAAAATACAAAAGTTAAATAAGAATTATGTTAGCAGGACATTTTACAACCGCATTAATAGCGAAACAAAAGTTTCCAAAAGGGACTTTACTATATTTTCTAATTATATCACAGTTACAAGATTTTTTATGGTTTACGTTTCACTATTTAGGTCTTGAACCAACCAATCCTACTGATGCCTTTGATGCCACTTTAAATAATATGGTGGTAGATATGTTATACAGTCACGATTTGTTACCGCAATTGTTTTGGTTGGCAGTTGTTTTCTTAGCAGGGAAGTTCCTATTTAAAAGCAACCAAATAGGTTTAGTAAGCTTGGCTTTAGTATCAATCCACTTTATTTTAGATTTCTTTTCAGGTCATATGCACCACATTTTTGGAGCAGATTCAATGGAAGCAGGTCTTGGATTGTATGCATCAAATCCTTATTTAGCTATTTTAATAGAAGCCCTATTTAGTATTGTCACATTATGGTATTTCTTTAAAGAAGAAGCAAAAAATGGGATTATTAGATCTACAAAAAATAGAATTGCAATCATTTCTGTTTTTGCTTATGGAATCGTTTTTATGCTAATAATTGCTACAAAATCTTTTAGACAGTTATTCGGTATTCCAGAATTTGACTTAGGGTTTAACACCAATATTCCTACTCTCATTTTCACATACGGTGCAATGCTTTATTGCTTAAATTATTTTGTACCGAAGCTTGAGATGAAAAAGGAATAAAAAGGGCATACAACAAGGTATAAAAATAATAGCGGTTTCGTGCTTCACCAAAATGAAGTTTATAAATTTAGGCTCGGTACAAATCTGAAAATTAGTGTGTAAAAATCCGCTACGACACCATACCCAAACCACTACAATTTCTTCCCTAAATCCTTGGGTAGAGCATCTTTAGTTAAGCTCTAAAACATTCGTAATAGTATCTGAAATCTGTGGTTGTTACGAATATTATGAGGTAGTTTCGTTTATACTAACGTTGTAGCCAATTAGAAGAAAAATGAATAGCACAGAAATTGAAGAAATTATAAAATCACGTTTTCCAGTTTTAAACAAAGATTCTGTAATTGCGTTTGCAAAGTTTTCATCGTTTCTAAATTTTAAGAAAGGAAAAAAATTAATTTATGAAGGAAAGAAACATCATAGTTTTTATCTGATTTTAAAAGGAAGTGCAAAAGCATATTATACAAAAGAAACCAAAGAAGTTTGCTCATGGTTTGCATTTGAAAATGAAGTAATAGCGACTATTAAAACGTTTAATGGATTAGTTTCCAATGAAACAATTATGTTACTTGAGGACTCAAAATTGATTCAATTTAATACAAAGTCAATTAAAGAACTTGCAACTACTAACTTAGATGTAAGCCACTTTTTAAACGATACTCTTACCGAACATGCCGTATTTCTTGAAGAAAAGCTGTATCAATTGCAGTTCATGTCCAGCGAAGAACGTTATAAAGGGTTGGTTAATGATGTACCAGGAATATTGCAAAAAGTATCCTTGACAGATTTAGCTTCCTTTTTGGGAGTAAGCCGTGAAACCCTGAGTAGAATTCGAGGTAAGAGGTGATTTTGTGACAATTGTCAAATGATTTTCTTGATGCACCTTGTACTTTCGTAAGCATAAAAATCATCAATGCTTAATGAAAAAGAATCGAACTGCAATATTCTTTGTAATCGTTTTATTAGTTATCAGTTTATTGAGTTGTTCAATAAAATGGGCTGCAAGAGCAGCAGATAAACTCCCTAAAGAGACAGCATTACATAAAACCTATAATTATGAAGGTAGAGTAATTATTATCGGAGCGGGGGCATCGGGCTTGGCAGCAGCAAAAGTATTAGAACAGACCAATGTTGATTATCTGATTTTAGAGGCAACTAATAGATATGGTGGCAGGTTGAAAAAGGATACAACACTTGCAGATTTTCCAATTGATATTGGTGCAGAATGGGTACATAGTGCTCCCATTGTGTTAAATGTGTTGAAAGGAAAAAAAGGCAAACAGATAGATGAAGAACTCATCCCTTATAAATTGGAAAACACCGCAAGTTGGGACGGGGAAAAATATAAAATCAATCCTAAATGGGAGAATAACGCTATGTATAATTTTTTGCCAGAATCTAAATTTAAAAATTCTACTTGGTACGATTACGTCGATAAAAATATAGCACAAACAGTCAAGCATAAAATCAAATATAATTCACCAGTTACCGAAATCAATTATTCAGCTGATAAAGTTATAATCAAAACCGAGAATGGTGAAAATTATGAAGCTGACAAAGTATTAGTGACTGTATCTATTGGCATTCTTAAATCAAACTACATCAATTTTATTCCAGTATTGAACTTAGAAAAGAAAAAAGTCATAGAAGAAATAACCTTTCATAAAGGCTTTAAAGTTGCTTTAAAATTCTCTGAAAAATTCTATCCTGACTTTGTAAATTGTAAAGTAAAAAATGGAGAAAAAGGGTTTTACGACATAGCTTTCGGAAAAGAGACAAATACCAATATCTTAGGGTTTCTTTGTACAGGAGATGAAACCAATAAATATTATGCCCTTAACTCTGAACAAAAAATCATAGATGCCTTAATCGAAGAATTAGATAAGATATTTAAGGGGAAAGCGTCAACAACTTATACAGGTGAATATATCATAGAAAATTGGGGAAAACATAAATATACTCAAGGTACATGGACTCAAGCATTTCAAGAAAACAAATCACAACTAAGTGTCCTAAACCAATCTATCGAAAATAAAGTCTATTTTGCAGGTGAAATATACGACCCATACAGGCAAATGGGAGTTCCAGGAGCGATATTGTCTGGATATTACACAGTTGATAAATTACTAATTGATGCAAAATAAAAACTGGTTACAGAGGCTATGATGTCCATGCCTCCTGAACCTTGGCACGACACATAGCCAGATCGTTCTACCTAATTTCCCAATACAATTCTCTCTATTAGCAAAGTGATATAAAATGGGATTTTAATCCCTACAACTTCTTTCTCAAATCTTTGGGTAGTGCATCTTTATGTACCATAAAGTTGATGGTCTTTAAAGCCACATAAGGCATCGATGCATAGAAGTATCCATCGCAATCATTGTGATCTGTTCCCCAACTATTTTTTACAATAAAGTATTCACTTCCACTTTGATCGGTGACCATGCCGGTGAAGTGCATCCCATGATCATCCGTTGTAAGGTAATTGTCAAATGCCTCCTGCCTCATACTTTGTGTAATGGTTTTTTCAGGTCCGGGGTTATCAAATTGAGTGCCTTCTTTTTTTGCACCTGCATTGTTGAAATATTTGTTGTCTTTGCCAGAAGACTTCAATTTACTTTCATCCTCAGGGACAATGGCTAGGCCATCTCTAAAACTAAATCCTTTCTCACTTACATCTGCTGCCCATCCAATAGAGTAGCCATTCATGACTGCATCCTTTTGAATTTGCATCATCTCATCGAGTGGCACATTAAATGCCCTTGCCCAAATCCAATTGTCTGGCACTTCAATGACAAAATGCTCATAAAACGGGTGGTGAGTGAATGAAGTGATCACCACATAGTCATCCATATTTAAACCCAAACTAGTTGCAAAACTGGTAGGGGTATACTCTTTACCTTGATAGGAAAATGATTCAGGTACAGGACCAAGATAAGCATCCAATACGGCATTGAATGCAGCTTTCCAACTGGTGGTTAATTGTCCTTGTTTGTTTTTGATGACGGCATCCAACATATTTTTTAGAACAGCCTCCATCTCACTGTGGTTGTGATTTTCTAAACCATAATTTAATCCTTTGTATGCTTCTTGTGGCATGATGCCATATTTTTTTATGACGTGTGGAATATCATGAAAGGCTCCACCTTGACTGAAATTAGCTGTTCCGTGCATTCGAACATAATTTTCAGCTTTGTCCTCGTATGCTTTTCTTACCACATACATTTCGCTCAATTTATGGGTTCCTCTACCCATTCTTATAAGTTCACTTTCGATGAAACTTAATGCACTAAAACTCCAACACGTTCCAGTTCTGTTTTGGTTTTGAACTTCATTGGCTTCAATGTCTTTTTTGACGGTAAAGAGATAGTTGCCTCCCTTTTTATTTCGAAGGGTATCTTGAGCTTGTAATTGGAACTGAAATAAGAAAAGACTGCTCAAGAGAAGAGCAGATACTAAGATTAATTTATTCATGAGGGCTGAAAATTAAGAATTAATACCAAAATATGATACAGAAAATAAAATATTATAACTCTCATACCTTTAAGTTTGTTGTATTCGTATGAGAAAAGTACTTGTGATTTTTAGCTTGTTTTGTTTAGGGCATTTAATGGCCCAAGATATGGAAGCGATTATCAAAGGAGAACGTGAAGCATTTCATGCCAAAAAGAATATCAAATTCAAGCGAAGTGGGCAACAGTACGACCTTATCTACCAGCAATTGAATTTAATTATCGACCCAGGTGTTCGATATATTAGTGGGAGTGTGTATTCGGAGTTGATCGCACAAGAATCAAATTTTACGCAATTTTCATTCGATTTAGATAGTCGAATGACCGTTGATTCTGTTCATTTTAAGGGGAGTTCCACAACCTTTGTTCATAACAATGATGAGGTCACTCTAGTTATCCCACCACAAGATGAAAATAATGTGGTAGATGTGGAGATATTTTACCAAGGAGATCCGTCTGTGAATGAGCAAAATGGCTTCAGTTTTGATTACCAGCAGAGTGGTCCCATCTCGTGGACCTTATCCGAACCCTATGGTGCCTATGGGTGGTGGCCATGTAAGCAACAACTATTTGATAAAATTGACTCATTGGATATGAATATCACCATTCCAAAAAATAATAAAGCAGCGGGAATGGGGAATTTGGTTCAAGTGGATACGCTTTATCCAGACAGTAGTTTGGTTTTTCACTGGGAGCATCGCTATCCGATAGCTACCTATTTAGTGGCTGTGGCGGTTACCGATTATTATGAAGAGAGCCATTTTATCCAACTGAGTGATGGGGATAGTATTTTTCATTTAGACTATATATACCCCTCGTACAAACCACAAGCAGATACTTTGCGTCAAGCCATTGATGGGATGATGCGAGGTTTTGATAGTTTGTTTGGAGATTATCCCTTTCGTGATGAAAAATATGGTCATGCCATGTTTGGTAGAGGAGGAGGTATGGAGCATCAAACGATGAGTTTCATGTCTCGATTAGATTTTGATTTGATGGCACATGAATTAGCACATCAGTGGTTCGGTAATAAGATAACATGCGGCTCTTGGCAAGATTTATGGTTGAACGAGGGCTGGGCAACTTATTCCAATGCGATAGCTCTGGAGTTAATCAAAAGCAAAGAAGAATATCATGAATTTTTAATCAAGAGTATCAGTCGAGCTACACGTAATAACGGGGGGGCAGTATACGCCTATGATACTACTAATGTGAAGGAGTTGTTTAATGGCGATATGCGATATCGAAAGGGAGCGATGGTTTTGCATCAGTTGAGATGGGAAATAGGAGATTCCGTCTTTTTTGAAGCTACTCGAAACTACCTTAAAAATACAGAAGTGTGTTATGGTTTTGCTTACACTGCAGACTTTTTAGATGAGGTGGAAGCTACAAGTAATATGGATCTTTCACCTTTTTTTGATCGTTATGTATACAAAGAAGGGTTTCCTATTTTGTCGGTGGAATGGAATAGAATAAATGCTAAAACGATTAACATAAACTTATCGCAAACTACTTCGCATCCATCCGTTGAATTTTTTCCTTTGCGTATCCAATTTCATGCAAAATGGGAGGGTGGTGATAGCATTTTTTCAATTGACCACAGTCAGGCTATTGAAAATATAATCTTGGATCTCGGACATAAGGTGGAAGAGTTAATCATTGATCCGAATTACTGGAATTTGGCCAGATACACCTTGTTTGAAGGG
>JAQWZS010000170.1 GCA_029253325.1 Bacteroidia bacterium | reverse complement strand
CAAGTAATTTCTACTCTAAATTCATTGTGTGAAGAGATGGATCAACGATATGCTCTACTTCAAGCAGCGATGGTTCGAAATATCAAAGAATACAATACGAAATTCATTAAGCGTAAATTAAATCCTGAAGAAGGGCATAAATATTTACCTTACATTGTTGTTATTATAGATGAGGTAGCAGATTTAATTATGACAGCTGGTAAAGAGGTTGAGCATCCAATAGGTAGAATTGCTCAGTTAGCTCGAGCCATTGGAATTCATTTGATACTTGCTACACAACGCCCTTCTGTTAATATCATAACTGGAACAATAAAAGCTAATTTCCCAGCTCGTATTGCTTTCAGAGTTAGTAGTAAGATTGATAGTAGAACTATTTTAGATGGAAATGGTGCTGATCAACTCATCGGTAAGGGGGATATGTTATATTCTACTGGAAGTGATATGGTCCGTTTACAATGTCCATTTGTTGACACACCTGAAGTAGACACAATAACAGGATTCATTGGAAACCAAAGAGGATATCCTGATGCACACATTTTACCAGAAGTAAGGGAAGAAAGTTCTGGAGATGGCAGCGATTTTAATGCTGATGATCGTGATGCCCTTTTTGAGGATGCAGCTCGAATTGTTGTTCAGCATCAACAGGGAAGTACAAGCCTCATTCAAAGAAGACTTAAAGTTGGATATAATCGTGCTGGTCGTTTGATAGATCAGTTAGAAGCAGCTAATATTGTAGGACCGTTCGAGGGAAGTAAAGCAAGATCAGTCTTATTGCCAGATGAATATGCTTTGGAACAGTTCTTGAACAGCCTTCATTAGTAGAAACGAAAAATGAAAAAAATACTATTACTCATCTTCATTGGACTAGTGGCTAGTCCTTTTTTGTCTAATTCTGAAATTCAAGACAATAGAAGTACCATTATTTTAAATAAACTCAGTAAAACTTACAAAACCTACAAGTCTGTAAAAGCTAATTTTAAAATAAAAATTGATAATAAACAGACTAAAACCTCAGTTTCCCAATCAGGTGTGTTATATCAAAAAGGCAAGAAATTTAAAGTTAATATATCAGGCCAGGAAATTTCATGCGATGGTAAAACAATTTGGACGTATTTAGAAGACGCCAATGAAGTTCAGATTTCTAAATTTGATCCTAAGTCTATAGACATTAACCCCTCAGAGATATTTACCATTTATGAAAAGGGCTTTATTCATTCATATATTGGTCAAAAAATAGTTGGAAGATCTACACTAGATGTAGTCAAATTGACTCCAATTAACAAAAATAAGAGCTATTTTCTCGTTAAGTTAAGTATTGATAAGATAGCTAATAAGATAAAGGAGATGTCTGTTCATAACAAAAATGGTATTATCACAACTTATACCATCTCTAAATTTGAGCCAAATGTTAATATAAATGACAGCTACTTTAAATTTAATGCAAAAGATAAACCTGGAGTTATTGAAATTGATTTAAGATAATGATTAAAGCTAGTTTTTTCACCTTATTAGCGGTTTCATTTATCTCATGTGGCTCTCTTAAGAAAATCAATTCATCAGATTCTGATCAAGGAGTTTATTTGTCTGTAAGTAAGACAGGTTGTTTTGGGGAATGTCCCATATATACTCTATCGTTAGTTGGGAATAAATTTAATCTTGATGGTTATAAATTCTTTGAATATATCGGTGGATATACAGCTGGTGTTTCTGAAACTGAGATTGATGAAATCAATGAATTGACTGCATCCATGGACTGGGGTAAATATAAAGCTGAGTATAAAACGGGCTATTCTGATTTACCATCCACCATTGTTCAATACTCAAACTCTTATGAAGATACTACAACAATCTGCTTCGAAAACAATCTAGCACCAAAAGAAATTTTAGAACTAGTAAGGTATATGGATTTCAAAATAGACGGTAAGGACTGGGCAAAAACTTCGATTACTCAGTAAATTTTCCATCTAATTTTTCATAGATTGAGTTGTTACTGATGTATTCAGGAACAATTTTTTTCATAGTTTTAACAAGCGTACTATTTTTTAAATTGTCTTTATCTCGATATAAATTACTTATAAGTGTATTTACTTCCAGGTAATTATAATTTGGGACACGTGCAATCATAATTTTTGGATTATGAGTACCTATTGTATTCTCTTTATCGTTTAAAAGTTCTTCCTTTAGTTTTTCGCCAGGACGCAAACCTGTAAATTTGATTCTTATATCCTTATTTAAAACATAGCCGGACAACTTGATCATCTTGCGTGCTAAGTCAACAATTTTAACTGATTCACCCATATCAAAAACATAAATCTCACCACCTTTGCCCATTACACCAGCTTCAAGGACTAATTGACATGCTTCAGGAATGGTCATGAAGTATCTTGTAATTTCTGGATGAGTTACTGTGACAGGACCTCCATTTTCAATTTGTTTCTTAAATAGTGGAATTACTGAACCATTACTACCTAACACATTTCCAAATCGTGTGGTTACAAATCGAGTATGGCTATCAGATTCTAATTGTAATTTTGCGTCTAAAGATTGGACATATATTTCTGCAATTCGCTTAGAGGCTCCCATAATATTTGATGGATTAACTGCCTTATCAGTACTTACAAATACGAACTTATTAACTTTGAATTTTACAGAGAGGTTTGCAATATTTTGAGTCCCAAAAACATTGGTATTTATGGCTTCATATGGATTGTCCTCCATGAGAGGAACATGCTTGTAGGCTGCCGCATGAAAAACATACGTTGGTTTAAAGTGTTCAAAGATAATTTCAATTCTAGATGTATTACAAACATCAGCAATAACTATTTCTACATTGCTAATATTGCTAAGCTCGTTTTGAATCTCGAATAGAGGAGTTTCGGCTTGGTCTAGCAAAATAACAAGTCTGGGTGAAAATTTTATACATTGGCGAGCAATCTCACTTCCAATTGATCCAGCAGCACCAGTTATAAGAATTGTTTGGTCTTTAAGTTCTGCATTAATCTTTTTCTTACTCAGTCTAATTGGTTCTCTTTGAAGCAAATCCTCAATCTTCACAGATTTCATATTTCTCGGGTTGAACTCTCCGTCAATCCATGCACTTACTGGAGGTATAATTTTTACAGTAATATTATTTTGAAGACATTTTTCAATAATTTCTTGTTTTCTTATCCCTTTAAAATTTTTGATGGCGATTATCATTTCAACATTTTCAGGATCAGGGCACAAGCTTGTGCAATCTACATTGGATGGATAAATTTTAATTCCTTCAACAGATTTGTTTTGTAATTGAGGATTGTCGTCAAGGAAAGCAATTACCCGTCTATTTAATTTAATATTCCTATCAAATGAGCGTTTAACAATTATTCCTGCCTCACCCGCACCATATATGATAATATTTTTTGGTTTTTCTCTTGTAAAAGAATTTAACGCATATTGGTTGTATAGGAGTTTGAAACCAATTCTAAATGAAGATAAAAATACAATAAGAATGAATGCGTCTATAATAATTACAGATGGGTTAATCAGTAGTTTGGATAGAATTGATAGGTAAATCCAATCAAATATTAAAATTCCAGCAGTACTAATAGCAATTGCTACAAAAAGACGAACAGCGTCTTGAGTACTTGTGTACCTGATTATGCCAGTGTATGACTTGGTAACCCAAAAACCAATCCAACGGCAAGCAACAACCATAAATGCAGAATAAAAGTAATGACTCAAGTAAATCTCATCAATTGTTAGAACATCAATTATAATAAGAGCGAGTGAAAATGAAAAAAAGGATAGGACTAAATCAATTGTTAATATGGCCCATCTTGGAGCTTTCCATAAAAGAAACTTTTCAGCATTATTGGATAATATGCTCATATTTCTTACAAAAATAATAGATATTTGATTTTCATTGTTAAATAAACTTCACTTTCTAAGCCCTTCTAAGTTTAGCAAATTTTAATACGAGTGTTTTTTCACCAAAATCGTCAAAAATTATAGTCGCTTTCTCAGGGTTTTCAACCGGTTCTAAACTTTTAATTTCTCCAAAACCAAATCGTTGATGTTCTACTTTCATATGAATAGTAATATCATGGATGTGTTCATGGATAAAGTTTTCAGTCGCAGGAGGCCTTAGCATTTTAGGATTATTTTGACGAGAAATGGTTCTTTTTAGAGAACTGGGTTCTTGTTTTTTTCTATAAAAGTTAGTGTTTGAACTTTTTTGAGATTGAGGCTTTGTGATAACTCTCTTTGAAAATTCAAGAAACTCATTATCAATTTCATCAATAAACCGACTAGGTTCACAAGGAAGAAGATTGCCAAATCTAAATCTACTTGTAGCAAATGTAAGGGTTAAGTTCTGTTCAGCTCTTGTTATGGCAACATAAAAAAGTCTTCTTTCTTCTTCTAATTGAGTTCTATCGGCCAGAGCCATTTGTGAGGGGAATAAATTTTCTTCCAAACCAGATACATACACTTTGCTATACTCTAGCCCCTTACTTTGATGTATAGTCATTAGAGAGACACGATCATTGTCATCATTTTCTTTATCCGAATCTGTTAATAGTGCGATATCCTGCATATAACTGCCCAGATCTTTCTCAGACTCGTTCGTATCGTCTTCGACAAATTCTTTTAGACCATTCAATAATTCAACGATGTTTTCATATTTATTTATTCCCTCTATAGTTTTATCTTCATTGAGTATTTTAAGTAGATTAGTTGTCCGAGCAACATGCATAGCTATTTCGTACGCATTTTGTTGTTTAGTCAATTTGATGAAACTATTAATCATTTCAACAAAGTTTTTTAACTTCTTAGAAGCTCCTTTTAGCTCAGGGTATTTATCAGCAACAAGAATTACTTCCCAAATTGATTTTTCCTCGTTGGACGCAATGATATTTATACGGTCAAGTGAAGTTTTACCAATACCTCGAGCAGGATAGTTTATGATACGTTTTAGAGCTTCACTATCTGCTTGGTTGATAATGAGTCTTAAATATGCCAAAATGTCTTTGATCTCCTTTCTTTGGTAAAAGCTCATACCTCCATAAATTCGGTAAGGGATATTGAGTTTACGCAAAGCTTCCTCTAAGCTTCTGGATTGGGAATTTGTTCTATAAAGTATTGCAAAATCACTATTCATCTTTTGCTCAGACATTTTTGTCTCAAAGATGTTTTGAGCAATCATTTTCCCCTCTTCATTGTCAGTGACAGCACGAATAATTTTTATTTTATTTCCAGCATCATTTTTTGTCCATACTTTCTTCTCAATTTGATCCTTATTTTTTGCAATTACACTATTGGCTGCATTGACGATAGTTTCAGTCGATCGATAGTTTTGTTCTAATTTAAAAACACTCAAGTCTGGATAGTCTTTCTCAAAATTTAAAATGTTTTTAATAGTTGCACCTCTAAATGAGTAAATACTTTGAGCATCATCACCAACTACACATATGTTCTCAAATACACTAGCTAGCTTCTTTATAATCATATACTGGCAATGATTAGTGTCTTGATACTCATCAACCATAACATATTTGAACTTGTGTTGGTATTTATGTAGAACATCAGGGAAATTATTAAGAAGTTTAAATGTATTTAGAAGTAAATCATCGAAATCCATTGCTCCAGATCTAAAACAACGTTTTGCATATTCCGTGTAAATCTCATGAATTTTTCCTCTTCCTGTGGTTTCATCATATGCAATAAGTTCAGATTGATTTTGATATACGTGGGCTTGGATTAGATTATTTTTTGCATTGCTAATCCGAGAAAGGATATAATTTGGTTTATAAACCTTATCGTCAAGGTTCATTTCCTTGACTATAGATTTGATAAGACTTTTACTATCATCTGAGTCATAAATAGTGAAGTTCTGAGGATAACCAATTTTATCAGCTTCAATTCGTAGAATTTTTGCAAAAACGGAATGGAATGTTCCCATCCAGATATTTCGTGCTTCAAGACCAACAACACCCTCAATTCGATGTCGCATTTCTCTTGCTGCTTTGTTAGTAAATGTAAGTGATAGTATGTTGAATGGGTCAACTCCAGTTGCTATCAAATGTGCAATTCGATAAGTCAAAACTCTTGTTTTGCCAGACCCAGCACCAGCAACAATCATTATTGGACCATCTGTTTGAATAACAGCAGCTTTTTGTTCAGGGTTTAAATCTTTTAAATATGGGGGTTCTGACATGAAGATTTTATAAGAATTGTAAGATGCGAATTTCATTTAATTTAATTTGGTTTTTAACTTATATGCCAAACAATTTTTAACAACTTAATAAGTTATTTATCATTGTAATATAAAATGAATGTTTCGACTACAAATATTGATGGACTACTAATTATTAAACCTACTATTTACGGTGATGAAAGGGGGCATTTCTTTGAAAGTTATCGTGAAGACTTTATGAAGTCACATGGTATTACACCAAATTTTGTACAGGATAACCAGTCATTGAGTAGTAAAGGTATTTTAAGAGGTTTTCATTTTCAAAGAGAGCCTTATTCTCAAGGCAAATTAGTGCGGGTGATTAAAGGTTCTGTTTTAGATGTGGCAGTTGATATCCGTCATAAATCTCCAACCTATGGACATCATTTTGCGATTGAGTTAAATGAGGAAAATAAAACTATGTTTTATATCCCATCTGGTTTTGCTCATGGTTTTTTAACATTAGAGGACAACACGGTGTTTGCATATAAATGCACGAACTATTACAATAAAGAATCTGAGGGGTCAATTCTTTGGAATTCAAAATTATTGAATATCAATTGGGGTATAGATAATCCAATCTTATCGGCGAAAGATCAAATAGCTCCAGATTTTGAGAATTTTAGATCTCCCTTTTAATTATCTAATTTTAAGTAAGCTCTTAGATTGTGTAATTAAACCACTTTGATAGTTACAGTAATATGTTCCAGGCTTCAGACTTGAAGCGTTAAACTTTATTTCATGTGTACCATGTGGTATATTGTCATTAACTAGTGTGCTAACCAATCTACCGTGAACATCTATTATAGAAATATTAATTTGATCACCATTTGAGAAATATTTAATAGTGGTTTCATTTCCAAACGGGTTTGGATAATTGGTAATGTATGCGTCACCAGTTTGTTTTTGTCTTAAACGATCAACAGACGATGTAGAACAGGCATCTTGAATGATATTCATTTTCTCAAAATCTTGCAAAAGCACACTATCTGTGTCTGTTTTGTCTAGACAGAACCAATCTTGGAGAATTGAGCTGTAGATCGTTCTAAAGTCAAATTCCATCTCCAAATTGTCTTTGGCTGTTACTTCATCAGGAATTGTAGGGTTTTTACCAGACATACCAGATTTAACTTTAGATCCAAACATGAATAATGGAGCTGCAGACCCGTGGTCAGTTCCTGTGCTTGCGTTACTAATTATTCGTCTTCCAAATTCACTAAACGTCATTCCTAAAACTCGATGATCAATCTTAAGTTTTTCAATATCATCCTGAAATGCGTTGATAGCCTCAGATAATGTTTCAAGCAGGAATGCATGATAACCTGTTTCATTACTATCTACAGGATCAACCTGATTTGCATGAGTATCAAAACCTCCAAGAGATACAATATATACTCGAGTTTTAAGACCTCCAGCTATTAATTGGGCAACAATTTTAAGTTGATCTGCTAGTCGATTCCCTTCTGGGTATAGGTCAGACAAATTAGTTGCACTTTCTGCAGCTTCTTTTATCTTGACGGAATATTCATTGGTCTGTCTTGCAACTGTTCTCAGGTAGTCTAATTCTTTACCTGCCCATGTATTGGGAGCATCGGGATAATTACCAGTTAAAAGTTGATAATAATTAGTAGGATTGGAAAGAGCAAATCCCATATTTACTGCAACACCTTGACAAACTTGTGATACTAATGATCCTATTTGAATAGCAAGTGGATCCTCCATATCATCATTAGGAAAACCATTTGGGTAATTTGGCCATTCTTCAGATAAGTATCGACCTACCCAGCCACTTTCAAGAATTTCATCTGAATCAGATCCAGACATCCAAATATCAGTTGATCTAAAATGAGATTTGTTCTGATTAGGGTAACCTACAGATTGTATGATTCGCATTTTACCTTCATCATACATATTTTTCATTTTTGACATGGATGGATGTAATCCTGTTCCGTCAATACCATTCAGAGGAAGGACTTTATTTTCAGGTAATATTACATCGGGTCGTGCCTTAGTTAAATTTTGATATTGATCAAGGGGAATAAGCGTATTTAACCCATCATTACCACCATTTAGTTGAACAAGAACTAAAACTTTATCGGTTTGAGTAAAATCTTCTGCATTTGTTCCAAATAATTTACCATATGCCGAAATAGGTTGACCATTTATTGCAAATGGAAGTAGTGATGCTGGTGCTACTCGTTTGAGGAAATCTCTTCTTTTCATTTTTAATTGGGGTTAAGAAAGCTGAAATTCGCTAAGGTTCATTAAGTATTTGAATAAAGCTAATAAACGCGTGGAAACGATATTCGCTTTAGTTGTATTATCAGAATCATTTAAATAAGCATTCCATGCTTGTGTCCAATAGTCATCATTGAGTTGTCCAGAGAGAAGTATAGACTTCATATGTTCTCGTTGACTTTGATCTACATCTAAGGTATGCATAATCTCTAATAAATCATTGATTAGTAAATTTGGATCACTTGCGGTATTAAATTTTTTTGTAAAGTGTAATGGATCTATTTTAAGTCTGTTAGTACCAATCCTATAGCCATTTGCAGCAAGTGTATCTGAGATTTTATTTCGATTTGAAATGGTATCACTATTTACCCATAATTCATGGAATTGTGGGATTTGATAATATGCTGGCCAACCTGATACACTGGGAGGATCTGCAAGATCTTGCTGTGTGAGCGATGAAGAGGAGCGAAGTCTATTCCAAAAGGCATATTGATTTACATAATCATTTGAATCTGGTATAGGAATTTCAAAAGTTCTTGTTAGACCAAATAAAAAATCAGTTGGACTTTTAATTATTGCCCCACGGTTTGCAGTATCAAAAAAGTGCTCACTGTTGAATAATGCTTCAAGAACAGGCTTAATCTCGTACCCACTATTTCTGAAAATATTGGCAAGAGGTATGATAACATTAGATTCAGTGTTTTCATCTATTTCGTAATAGACAAACCAACGGTATAACTTACGAACAATGTGATTTGCTACCTCGTTTTGGGCAAATATCATGTTTAGCATATCATCTAATTCATTAATACCTGCTTGATCAGATTGGCCAGTAACTGTATGATTATTGTAGAAAGCTGAAAACTCTTTATCTGTGGTATCGTGCCTAGAACTTTGGAAATAAACTCTGCCATTTGTTCTATTAATTCTCCAACCAGTAAGCACTCTAGCTCCAGCAATTACATCAGCTTCGGTATATTTTGATTCAGGACCTTTACCCAATGTGAAAAGTTCTTGAAGTTCTCTAGAGTAATTCTCGTCTGGAGCAGTTTTACTATTTCTCTCGCCATTTAAGAATATTAACATGGCAGGATCTAACGTGACGTCTTTAACAAGTGACTTAAAGTTCTTAAGGCAATTTGATCTTAAAAGTTGATTGTTTTGATATCCAAAATTTGCCCAACCATATACTGCAGATTGTGTTGAGAAATGATTATGCCAAAAGAGAACCATTTTTTCACGTATCGTTCGATCATGGTTTATGATTTGACCAGTCCACCAAGACTTGAATGATAACCTTCTAGAATTATTAAGCTGACCATTGTAATCATTAACCCATGTTTCTCCTGGATTTATATTAGGATCAGGATTATTACTGTTGTAATTATTAACTGGGGGTGATGGAATGCTATAATCTATACTAAGAACTTCATTGATAGCTTCAGCTTGTGTTAAGTTAATAAAGTAATCAATGTTTTCTTTGGTAACACCAAAATGAACTCTCCTTAATAAATGAATGACTGCAGATTTGTCCCATGGACCAGAATATGTTGAAATTCCTGAATTTGTTCTTGTCGTAGATAATACCGCCATAAGTTTTTATCTTTAAATTGTGTTATAAGACCCTCGAAATATAATAAATAAACTTTAAAAAAGTCTGTTTATTGTGCTATTATCTGCATGAGTAGTGTGCACGCGATTGCTCCAATAGTACCAACTGCATACCCAAAAACGGCCAATAACACCCCAACAGTAGCCAACGAAGAATGGAATGCAGATGCCACTACAGGAGCTGACGCAGCACCACCCACATTGGCTTGACTGCCAATTGCTAAAAAGAAATATGGGGCTTTGATTAGCTTGGCTACCAGTATTAAAAGTATTGCATGTACACTCATCCAAATTAACCCAATAGCTAATAATCCTAAATTATCAAAAATCATTGTTAAGTCCATTTTCATTCCAATAGTAGAGACCAAGATGTAAATGAATACACTACCCAATTTACTAGCACCAGCACCCTCTAGCTTTCGAACTTTAGTAAATGATAAAATTATGGCAATAAGTGTTGCAATGCTAATCATCCAAAAAAAGCTTGAACCAAGAAAGGTAAATGTGTTTCGAAGAGTCAAATGTTCAATAGTAGAAATTCTAGATTCAAAAAATGGAGCCAGAATATTTGCAAAAAAATGAGAAAGACTAACTGTACCAAATGCAACAGATAGTAAGATTATTAAATCAGTCAATGACGGATTTTTGGTTATTTCTTGAGTGAACTTTGAGACTTTAGCTTTCAAATCCTCTATTGCGGTGGTATCAGCCTTTAACCAACGATCAATTTTTTCAGTCTTACCTATACCAATTAGTAGTATAGCCATCCAAATATTTGCTACTACGATATCAACGAATACCATTCCGCCATATAATTTTTGGTTGTAACCATAGATTTCTAGCATTGCTGTTTGGTTGGCTCCCCCTCCAATCCAACTTCCAGCCAATGTAGAAAGTCCTCTCCAGACTGCATCAAAATCAGCTCCACCAACAGTTTCTGGCGAGAAAATTGAAATCAATAAAATAGCAATAGGTCCTCCAATAATAATTCCGACAGTTCCAGTAAAAAACATAATCAATGCTTTAGAACCTAAATTAAAAATGGCTTTTAAATCGATGCTTAAGGTCATTAAAACCAATGCTGCGGGTAATAAAAATCGACTAGAAACATAGTACAAATTTGAACTTTGTTTTACGGTTTCTCCAGCGTTATTAGTTGCTTCCCATTCTGGTGCAATGATACCTAATGTTGTAAATATTGCAGGAATGAAATACGCCATAAATAAACCAGGAACTATTTTGTAAAACTTAGGCCAAAACCCAGAAGTTTTCGATTCTGTATAGAATACAAATCCTAAAGAAATCATTAATAGTCCGAAAACAATTGCATCGTTTGTGAAAAATGGTTCTGTCATTATATTAGTTTTTTGCTAAAGTATTAAAATAATTTTGATAACTATTTTTTAGTGTGATTTGTAGAAAGTATAATTCCTGTAATAACTCTATTAAAATTTGTGCCACCTTTTAAAGAAATGTTGTGATAGCCTAATTGTAATTTAATAGCGTTTGATAATTTGTGTTTTACTCCAATTCCAAACCAGTTTTGAGAAAAAGTATCACCCTTGAAATTTAAAAACACTTCGTTATAAATATACCCAGAGAGTTTTTCTGATATAGGGTGATTCAATCCAAAGTTATATCGAAACCAATGTTGTGTGTTTTTCTTAAATAATCGTTGTTCAAATCTAAAACGATGAGAAACACCAAATTTTGAATGTTTGTAATTAATGTTAAGATCTTCAAGAATTCTTTGTTCGTTTGCATCTCCGCCTTTAGCATCAAATGTGGCATCTGTATTAAAATAGGCATAACCCAAATAAGCACTAAAAGTGTTGTTTATTTTATAGTTTCCTCCAAAACGTAACATGAGCTGTTGCATGTCACTAGCAATATCAAAAAACCTAAATTGCGCTTGTGTTTTAAGATCTATTTTTTCAGATACTTTATGAGTTCCACCAAATGCATACCAAACTCCAAGTTTTTTTTCTGGGTTTTTCTGAGCGATACTTTTAACTGCAAATAACAATGCAAATACAATAATTAATTTCTTCATTTTTTATAATTTAAACAAATTAAAATCTCCTACGAAAGTAGGAGATTTATAAAATTATAGATGTTTCAAATATATTAATTTATATTGAAATTTTTAACTTCTTTAAATGATGAAACTTTAATGTCGTCGACTTCGCTTTTAAATTTATTCCAATCTGTATTAAAGAAATTGTTTGCTTCATTTAACGCCTCTTTTAATGCGTCTTTGAAGTTGTTAATTAACTCAGTTTCGGTTTTTGTAATTTTCCCGAAACGAGCACTCACATATCTTCTGGCTGAACTAAGGCGTTGGTTTACTGTAACCTCTGGATTTCTAGTAATTCCCTGTCTTTTATCAATTGTACCAAGATAACCGTTGATTAATTTGTCAATTTTTTTACCAACACTTTTTGCTGTTTTTAATTGAGAAGCGTATTTTTTCTTATCCGCTTTATTTAATTTACTAGTTACTTCTTTTACAATATTTTGACTTTCTACCAATTGCTGAACAACTTTTGCAATTGTTTCACTATTTTTTTCTAGTTGTTTGCTCACTTGATAACGTGTAGAAAGATCTGTTTTAGAATACGTCATTCTAGGATCAAATTCAACTTTGATAGTTTGCTCTGAAACTTGATCTCCAAAAGTCATTTTAAGTCTATAAGTTCCAGGTTTAACTCTAATTCCGCCTGGTTCTCTCGTTGATTTTCTGATTCTTCTTGATGCTCTAGCAACTCCTTTTTCATCTAAAAACCAACGCATTGTATAAACACCTGTTTCTTTAGGTGTGTTTTGAGTTAGTGTTCTGATTAAACGTGTTCCATCAAAAATTTCTAATTTGATTTTGTTCCACTTTACTTTCGTCTTTTTGTCATCAATCTTTTTGGTTGTGTCTTTTTTAGATTTCTTTTTTACTTCCTCTTTTTTCTTTGCAGGTTTGTTGATGTAAAAAGAAATTGGTGCTCCACGTTTTCTATTTTCACCTTGGTACAAAGCATCCGCTCCAAATCTACTTCCAGTTGGTTGTATAAAGCTTGCTTGATATGCAATTGGTGGTGCAAATAAATGCAGTTTTTTAGAAAGACTATTGCTTTTTGCTAATGCTCTTAAAGGTTTAATGTCATCTAAAACCCATGCAGCTCTACCAAAAGTTCCGATTACTAAATCGTGTTCTCTTGGGTGAATTACTAAATCTTTAACTGGAACCGTTGGAAAACCATTTGTCCATTTTGTCCATTTATCTCCAGCGTTTAAAGAAACGTATAAACCGTCATCCGTTCCTAAGAACATTAAATTTGGGTTTTCAAGATCTTCAACGATAGATAAGGTATAACTTTTCACATCGTTTTGATCAACAATGCGTGTCCAAGTTTTTCCGTAGTTTTTAGTTCTGTATGCATACGGAGTATAATTAAAACGACGATAATCATTTGCAATTAATAATGCCTCACCTTTGTTTTTGTTTGATGCTTTTATTTGAGCAATCCAACTTCCTTTTGGTAAACCTTTTACGTTTTTAGCAACATTTGTCCAAGTTGCTCCACCATTTCTTGTAACTTGTACATTCCCATCATCTGTACCAACCCAAAGCATATCTTTT
>JAQWZS010000137.1 GCA_029253325.1 Bacteroidia bacterium | reverse complement strand
CCTTTAAAACTATCATCATTAATATCTACATCCTTGATTGCTTTTCCAACGCCTGGAATCATACCCATCAAATCTTTAATGTTCCCCATTTTTTTAATTTGATTAAGTTGCTTTAAGAAGTCGTCAAAATCAAATTGATTTTTTCGCATCTTCTTTTGAAGGGCTGCAGCTTCAGCTTGATCAAAATTTTCTTGTGCCTTTTCGACAAATGAGACAATATCGCCCATCCCAAGAATTCTGTTAGCCATACGATCAGGATAAAAGACATCCAATGCTTCCATTTTTTCACCTGTACTTACAAACTTAATTGGTTTGTTTACTACAGACTTGATAGATATGGCGGCTCCACCTCGAGTGTCTCCATCTAGTTTTGTAAGTACGACACCATCAAAGTTAAGCTTATCATTAAATGCTTTGGCTGTATTAACTGCATCTTGTCCAGTCATTGAATCCACAACAAATAAAATCTCTTGCGGAGAAAGTTCTTCTTTGAGACCACCTATCTCATTCATCATTGCCTCATCAATACTTAATCGACCAGCAGTATCAACGATAACAACATTATGTTGATGAACTTTAGCAAACTTAACTGCCTCTTTAGCTATTTCTAAAGGATTTTTAGTTTCTTCATTTGCAAATACGCTAACTCCTACTTGTTCTCCAAGAACTTTAATTTGATTGATTGCTGCAGGTCTATATACATCACAAGCAACCAAAAGAGGATTCCTTCCTTTACTTTTTAGATGAGCAGATAATTTACCAGAAAATGTTGTTTTACCAGAACCCTGAAGTCCAGCAATGAGTATTACTGACGGATTTCCAGATAAATTAATTGGCTTAGTTTCACCACCTAATAATTCCTTGAGTTCATCATTAACTATTTTGGTCATTAACTGACCTGGAGAAACACTGGATATAACATTTTGACCAATTGCTTCTGTTTTGATTTTATTAGTGAAATCCTTAGCTATTTTATAGCTAACATCTGCATCAACTAAAGCCCTTCGAATTTCTTTAACTGATTCAGCTATATTAAGCTCAGTAAGTTTTGAGTGACCTTTTAAGGTTTTAAATGCACGATCTAAACGACTCGATAAACTATCAAACATATTTATTTATAAAAATGCAAATTTATAGATTACCAATTAGCACTCGCAAATTATTAAGAATATATTACCTACCTCAAAAGAGTAACTGTACCTTTTTCATTAAATATTCTTCCTGTCAATGCTTTAGCCTTTATTTGATATACATAGACTCCTTGTTGACAATCTTTACCCATAAATTTACCATCCCATCCTTTGCTCAAATCATTAGTTTCAAAGATTTTCTCTCCCCATCTATTATATATTGAAAACAAATAATCACCAATGACAGAACCATCATTGAAGTATTTAGTATGAGGCCTGAATAAATCATTTTTACCGTCTTTATTTGGGGTATATGCGTTGGGAACTAAAATCTTAGGATCACCAAAAATACATACAACGTTTGAATAACTTGTATCTCCAATATCATTCATGCCATATACTTGGTAGCACGTTTGCGTACCTATATAATCTTTATATCGGATAGAATCATGGAATAAGGTATCTGTAGGGTTAGTGCTACCTATTAAAATTCTGTTTTGTTGGTCATCAATATCAAAGTTTAATAAATTATATTTATTTACTCCTGCCTCCCATTGTCTGTATTTCGTCCAATATAAATGAAATCCATCATCTGCGGAATAACCCTTTAACAAAATAGATTTCCCCTCACGATTTGATTGATTTTTTTCAAGACAATTATCTACCTCATAAAGATAATATACATATGAGTTAGAACTTGTTCGTACATCCTTATCCACAAATAGTGTATCGCTATTATCATCTATTGGGATGGAATACATAAAACTATTTTCTCCGTCTTGATATTTTTCCAAATCATAACCAGCATTATTGGTAAACTTACTCTTATTCCATAGAATTCTAATTTCATTTTCGTCTGACACAGTAACATTCTTAACATTTGAAATAAAAGGATTTGATGAATATAGTGGCCTACTTGTCACTCGATAGCTATTTGACTTAAATAGCTTATTTGGATGAATAGCTTGAACATAATACTCATAATCAAAGTTACATAGACCTGTGTCTCTATAAGTGTTAATGCTCCCATCTACTTTTGCTATAAGTTCAAAATTATTTGACTGATGAGTTATCCTTCTATACACACTATAATAATCAATAGCACTCCATCCCACATAATGTGTCCAATCCAATTGATTAACAAATTCAGTAGGACTGTTTACTGTTAAGTTAATAAAGCAATGGGAAACAGACTCTCTTCCAGATGCATCACAAGAATCGACTACAGTTATAGTATAACATTCAGGAGTGGGCAAATTCAAAAATGTATCTTTACGAATCAACTTATCAATAGAATTAACTAATATCTGCTTACCATCCGAACGATCCAATTGATATGCTTTAAATTTCTTATATTTACTTGCTGTATAATCAATTTCTAAAATATAAAAAAATTCAAGAAAATAGAAATTAAATATTTCTACATTTGCCCCTATTATGACAAAGAAATTACTTTTTCCCTACCTATTTATTTTTATTGTTTTGGGATGCAATCAAAATAAGAGCCAATTAACAAATGCCATAGATCTATATGGACAAGCCATATTAAACAATGATGCTACCACAGCAAAAATGGCTTTGAATCAAATCATTCTATTGGACACTTTAGAACTTAGATATCAGGATTCGTTGTCAAGAATCTATATGAAATCAGGCAATTTTGAGGCAGGATTAAAATACGCTGAGATAGTCTATGCATCTGGGAAGGCTGATGGACAACTAAAGGAAAATATGGCATTAGCATACCAACAGATTGGTGAAACTGAAAAGGCTGAAGAGTTCATAAATAGCCTACTTCAGACAACGAAAGACTACAAGTATCTATTTCAAAAAATAGTAATTCAATATGAAAATGGCAATCAACCATTATTCGACAGCTTAAGTAATAAAGTATTGGAACTTACAGACAAAGATTCACTCGTTGCAAAAACCATGGTTCCAATGCCAGGACCTGTATCTGGAGGAAACCAGCTTGTACCCATCAAAGCTGCTACATTATTTCTTATTGGTAACAATGCACTAGAAAGAAAGCAAGACGTAAGTACTGCAGTTAGATACCTTCAAAAGAGTATTGAAGAATTTGATCAATTTGAAATGCCTCGATATGTATTGATGGAATTAGAAAAAATGATGAGTGGTAGAAGGTAATTTAATCTTTCTCCCACTTAATTTCTTCAACACCTTCAAGCCTCAAAAAATCTCTACTTAGAACAAATAAATAGTCACTCAGTCTATTAAGGTACCCAACAATTGTGGTGTAGTTAGAATCATCTAAACACACTACATTTCTCTCTGCTCTTCTACAAACACATCGGGCAATTTGTGTTTGTGCACTTGCCACAGAGCCTCCAGGCAGTATAAAGTTTTTTAATTTAGGAAGTTTTTCGTTTAAACGATCAATTTCATTTTCAAGAAGTTTTATATCTTCATTAGTTAATTCAGGTAAGGGAAAAGTAAGATTCTTTTCAGCAGCAAGTTTACTACCAATATTGAATAATTTGTGTTGAATTTTTAATAGAAAACTTTGATGGACTGGGTTCATTGTAGCAATCAGTCCAATTGTAGAATTTAATTCATCAACAGTGCCATAAGCTTCTAACTTATGATGAGCTTTACTAACTCTAGTCCCACCAAGCAGAGACGTTTCTCCTTTATCACCAGTTTTGGTATAGATTTTCATCGATTTTAACCTTGTTAACTAATTAACAATTAATTGGGCAGCTAGTTTTCCATCAATCATTCTAATTGTTCTTTTAGCATATTTTGCAATGTCTTCTTCATGAGTCACCATCACAACGGTATTTCCTTCTTGATGTATTTTGCTAAAAAGGTTCATAATTTCTAGACTGCTCTTGCTATCTAAATTTCCAGTAGGCTCATCTGCCAAAACAATTGATGGATTGTTAATTAAAGCTCTAGCAATTGCTACACGTTGTCTTTGTCCCCCGCTTAATTCATTGGGTTTATGGTCAGCCCTATCTCCCAGTCCTACCTTTTCAAGAACTTTTTGTGCTCGCTCTAAACGTTCTTTTTTTGGCACTCCGGCATAAATAAGTGGTAGCGAAACATTTTCAATTGCACTCGTTCGAGGTAATAAATTAAATGATTGAAATACAAAACCAATTTCAATATTTCTAATGGAAGCTAGCTCGTCATCTGTCATGTCACTAACATTATTATCATTCAATGAATAAACTCCTTCAGAAGGGGTATCCAAACATCCAATAATATTCATCAAAGTTGACTTACCTGAACCTGAGGGACCCATTAAAGCTACATACTCACCCTTTTCAATTTTACAATCCAAGCCATCGAGAGCGTTAATTTGAGTAGAGCCCATCTGATAAATTTTATAGATATCTCTTAAATCAATTAAGGCCATTACTTTGTAATTACTTTGGGTACTTTAAAATAATCTGAATCTGATGCAGGTGCGTTTTTAAGTGCTTCTTCTTTTTTTAATCCCTGCTTAATCTGATCATCACGCAAAACATTAATTTCATCGGACAAATAAATTAAAGGGTCTATTCCTTCTGTATCAACTGATTTTAGTTGGTCACAGAACTCAATAATTTTCTTTAGATCATTGCCAATATCAATTAACTCTTCATCTGAAAACTCCAAACGAGCCAAATGAGCCAGTTCTTTTAATTTTTTATTATCAAGTTTCATAAATTATTCATCTCATTAAATTTATCCTCAATTATACGATAAACTTTATTTGCCAACTCAACTTCGTCACCAGACTTTAGACCATCTGTAGGAATTGGTCGATGAACAAACATTCTCATTCTTCCTGGCGTCCCTTGAGGAACAAATTCACCGCAAGGCAATCTTTTCCAATTATCAGGCAAAGTAATTGGAACAATTTCTAGCCCGTGCTCTATAGCCATCTTAAAAGGACCCATCTTAAATTTCCTCATCACAGGCACCTCAGTACCTATGCCACCCTCAGGGAAGTTTAGTAAACTTATTCCACTTTTTAACTTTTTGTGGGCTAAATAATATGCTCGTTTTGCTCCCTCCTTAGAACTTCGATCCACGGGCATATCAATGGTTTTAAAGAAGATTTTAAATAGAGGAATATCTGACAACTCCTTTTTAGCCATAAAACTAAAAAAGTAAGGCATTTGTGTATTTACAGATACAATATCAAAATAGGAAAAATGATTTGGAGTGAATATATAAGTCTTATTTTTTTGTAATGGTTCCTCATATTCTGTTTTTCCATAGAGACCCGAGATTATCATTAGTATTCTACCCCATATTTTTCTTAGGTAATGTGCTTTGGAATACCATTTTTCCCTAGATAACAGAATAAAAAAAGCAGGGTATAAAATCAAAAAAATCAGTACAAAACTGACAAAAAAATAGATAGTCCAGATATACTTTAATAAACGTTTAATCAAGATAGATGCTCAGATAATTTATGAATTTGGGTATTAATAAAATCATTAAGAGGTTTTTCGGCCATCATTCTCATCATCATATTTAAATCAGCATTAATAATTGCTTGTATTTGTGATTGATTATCATTTATTGATTGAATATTCCAATGAATATCAAACTTAAACGGGACTCTATTTTGTGGCATCATAATAATCTTATGTGGACTTTCTGATTCTACTACAGCAAGTTCAAGTTTACCAATACCATGAATATCTAATATGACGTGATTATTCTCCACCTGAAAACTTCGAACATTTGCTGGCATTAAATCTTCAAAATTTGATAACTCAGACAAATAGTTAAAAACATCTGTTGTTGATTTATTCGTAGATATTGTTTTGCTTTTTAGTGTTAGCATTATTGTTTATACATCATATTAGTAGCAATAAAAGCTGCCATTAAAATAGAAACGATTAGCCCAGTAACCAAGCTACTTCCTATACTCATCATTGCATATCCGGCGGGCTTATATTGAGCTGCTATTTGATTTTTTATTTCTTTGAGTTCCATAGCCTTGTCAGCAGGTTTTATTTCATCATCCTGTTGTACTTTTTTAGCAGCTTGCTCAAAAGCTATCTCTACTTTTGATTGATAGAATTCTCCATTTGGAAAATACAATACCATAAAAGCAATTATCATAACAATAGCACGAACTATTGAAATGACTCCGCCTGTCAATATAGTTCGAGCAATACTAATCGTGCCGCCAAGTAATTTTTTTGCTAAAATAAGTCCAAGAACTATGCACAGAGTCAGAATCAATATTTTTGAGAGAAACATGGTATTGGCGTTTGATTCAGAACTCTTGAAAAATAGATACTCCAAAGTGGCCGATAAAATTCCCGCCAATGTTCCAAAAATCCAACTTGATTTTTGCATAGTATATTAAAAAGATTTTTTAAGAATTAATAGTCGTTATTATCTTCACGATTGGTGTACTCGTCGAAATCGTATTCAGGCATGAGTTCACTTTTAACATGATTTACTGTCTGAGTAAATGCCTCAGAAAATTTATTGAAATCTTCTTTGTACAAAAATATTTTATGCTTGACATATCCCTCAAACTTTTTCTTACTTTCAGTGATGGTTATATAAAAATCCTCACCTCTGGAAGTATTACTTTTTTTTACATCAAAAAAGTAGGTTCTTTTTCCTGCTCTTACCCTCTTAGAGAAAACTTCTTCTCTCTCATAATTTGAATCACTCATGAATTGTAAATTTTAAATAACATATACAAATAACGCAAAAAAATCATATCTCTACTCTAGTATATTCAGGTTTTACCCTAAAACTCTGATTGCTTTGCGTTTAACCTTTTATATAATTCACTTGAATTCATAAGGTATTTGTGCGACCCCGATTCAACAATTTTACCTTGATCTAAAAAAATTACTTGGTCACAATCTTGAACTGTCGAAATTCTATGACTTATGAATATACTTGTATTATCGGAATTCCATAACTTAATATTCTGCTTTAACGTAACCTCTGTTTTCGTGTCTACGGCAGACAGACCATTATCTATTAGTAATATACTTGGTTTTCTAACCAAAGCTCTTGCAATGGATACTCGTTGCTTTTGACCTCCACTCAGAGTTATTCCTCTTTCACCCAACACTGTTTCCATTCCATTTGGAAATGATTTAATCTCACCTTCTAGTTCTGAGCAATTAATTACTGCATCCAAATTGTTATGATCAATTTGAGATCTAGCCCCAATCAAAATGTTATTTTTTAAAGTATCAGAGAACAAGAAAATATCCTGCGAAACATACCCAAAAATACCATTTAAGCTTTTTCTATCATACTCCTGCATTGGGATTCCATCAATTAAAATATGCCCTTTAGAAGGTTTATAAATACCCATTAAAAGCTTAGCAATTGTACTTTTACCACTTCCTGTTGTACCTAAAATTCCAAAATTACTCTGTGCGTCAATTACAAAATTGACCGCTTGTAAAACCCAAGGTAATTTCTCATCATACCGAAACCAAACATCTTGAAACACAATCTGATTTGATAATTTTTCGATTTTAGATTTACCAATATGTTCTGATGGAGAAACATCCATGAACTCATCTATTCTGCGTTGAGATGCAGCCCCTCTCTGAACTAATGATGTAACATATCCCAAACTGGCAACTGGCCAAGTAAGCATATTGACATAAATTATATACTCTACTATATTTCCTAATGAAAATTTATCTTGAACAACAGCGTTTCCCCCAATATAGATTGTTATTAAAATACTCATGCCAATCAAAGCTAATACTACAGGCATAAAAACTCCATTAACTCTTACAAGTGACATGTTATCATTTTTATAATCCTGATTTAATCTCTCAAAATCTCTAATGAAATAATTCTCAGCAGCATATGATTTAACAACCTGAATACCAGAAAATGTCTCTTGAACAAATGAGGTTATCTTGGATAATCGTTTTTGAATATGGTCACTTCTTCTATTCATTGCATCACTTACCAAATAAATTGATAAAGCAAGTATTGGTAATGGAACTAGCACATATATTGTAATAGCACTATTTATATAAAGCATCATAGAAACTACCATCAATATCATACACGTTAGGTTTAGTGAATACATGATAGCGGGACCAGTAAACATTCTAACTTTAGAAACATCATCACTAATTCTATTCATCAAGTCACCAGTATAGTTTTTGGCATAAAAATCTTGTCCGAGGGATTGATAATGCTTAAATATATCATTTTTCTGGTCATACTCAATGTGCCTAGACATAACAATAACAGACATTCGCATAAAATACATACAAACTCCTTTTAGCAAAGCTGCCAAAAGAATTAATCCACCTGATAAAAGTGCAATTCCCAATATGTCATGAAAATATTCAGGTAGTAGCTCAATATATTTTGGAAGATTATCCCCATTAAGCTTTAGTAATACTCCATTAATTGACACCCTAACAATAGGGGGAATGAATATTGCAAAAATATTAGATAATATAATAAATAAGAATCCAGTAATAAGATACCTTTTGTAGTTAACAAAATATTTAAATAAGGATAGAAGCGATCTCAAACGACGAAGTATTAAGGTATTAAAATTGGTATATTTTTGCGACAAATCTAGCACATAAATATTCCCTAAAATTTTGAATAAGAACAAAATAGAACATTATTTACTAGTTATCGTCTGCCTATTACTGTCGACATTTTTAATACTATTAACATCTCAGTCTTTAGGCTTGTCTGGGGGTTCAGACTCCTATGGTCATTACTTAATAGCTAAAAATACGTGGAATCACCCAAGTTTATTTTTAGATCAATGGGGAAAACCCTTGTACAATTTAATAGCATCACCTTTTGCTCAATTTGGATTAAATGGTGTTATCTGTTTGAATATTTTATGTTTGATTATTTCAGGGTTATTGGTATATGAAATAACCCATAAACTTAATCTGAAATTTGCTTTTTTAGGTTTTTTATTAACCGTTTTAAGTCCAGTTTTTTTAGACAATACCATATCATCACTCACAGAGCCTCTTTGTGCTCTCCTTGTGATATTGACTGTTTATCTATTTGTCTTTGGAAAATATACCCTAACAGCAGTTTTAGCCGGATTTTTACCCTATTCACGATCTGAAGGATTCATAGTTCTTGCAATTGTGGCAATTTCTTTGATCATAATAAAAAAGCAATACAAACTGATACCTCACTTATTTGCAGGAAGTCTGTTCCTTAATACCTTAGGTTGGATTATTGATGGTGACCCTTTCTGGGTAATTACTCAAAACCCATATATAAATTTTGAAATATCAGGCGTCAATATATGTGGGAATGGCGGTCTATTTCATTATATATACGCAGGACATTACACCTTTGGTTTCTTTATCTGTATCATTATTCTATTAACCGTCTGTTATTTTTTAGGAGAACTAATTTTAGTAATTAAGTCTGTAAATCATAACATGCTATTAATTGTTATGATATTTCTAGCCTATTTTGGAGCTCATGTTTTTATTTGGTGGAAAGGTATGATGGGAAGTTGCGGCTATGTTAGAGTAATGATTGTAATCGCTCCTATTGTCTCTCTGATAGTAGTTTATGGAATGAAAAGATTGAATGATTTAGCAACTACAATAACTCCAAAATACGGAAAAGCTATGACCAAAACTTTAATCCTATTATTAATTATTAATGCTATTTATACACCCTATAGATACTATGGCTACAGGTACCCATTAGCTATATCTGAAGAACAAGAGCAATATCAAAAGCTATTAGATTGGTATAATAATCAAGATTTTGAAAACAGAACCAAAATTTACCTCTATCCTTATTTTTCAATTATTGCCGATATTGACCCATACAACCAAAAGGAACACCTAGATTTTTGGGCATCAAGCCTACAGTATACAAAAAAAGGAGACATCCTAATTTGGGATAGTCATTTTGGGCCTAATGAATCTGGAACACCATTAGCAAATTTAGAATCCAACAAATCATGGAATAAAATACACAAGATCATACCTAAACAAACCATTTTAACTATGAATAATCGGGCATTTGAAATACATGTTTTTGAAAAAGTTGATTAGAACTATATTTATTAAAATAATATCTAATTTAATGGTTAGGTTTGCCGCAATTTCGTTTAATGATAAATAGAAGACTAATACGAATAAAAATATTCCAATCTCTCTTTGGAGAGTTTGATGGAAGTGAAATCTCTGCTAATCACATTAAAAAATCTGTCAAAAAATCGATACGGGACATGGAACAAAACCTACTAACTGTTCTCTCGTTTGGTCCAGAATTAGCTCATTTTATTTCCACTGAACACAATCCGACAGATTATAAGTTTAATACATCATTAGAAGATAATAAATCATTTCGAATTTTTACCGAAAATTCATTCTTTGAAACCTTGACTAATGATGAAAAAATATCCAATTACCTTTCTAAACCTAAATTGAGTTGGTCACAGGAAAAAGAAATATTATTTATCATTTATAAAGAGATTAAAAAATCTGCAGAATATAAGGATATCATGGCATCAGATTTAAACTCCAATGATTTTTTCACATTTAGCCGCTTTGTATATAAGTATCTCATTCTTAGTTCTGTTGAGTTTGAGCACCTTATGGAAGAGAAAAACATCTATTGGTACGATGAAAAAATCCCAATATTAAAAAGT
>JAQWZS010000153.1 GCA_029253325.1 Bacteroidia bacterium | reverse complement strand
CTGACAAAGTCACATTAGAACAAACTGCAGGCAACCCAATTGTTTATGGTGAAAAAATAATTGACCCTAATAAACCAACAGTGCTTGTGTATGGTCACTATGATGTACAACCATCTGTACCTGATGAGTTATGGCATACTCCTCCATTTGAGCCTACAATAAAAAATGGTAACATTTATGCTCGTGGTGCCTGTGATGACAAAGGACAGTTTTATATGCACCTTAAAGCCTTTGAGACCATGATACAAACTAATACCCTACATTGTAATGTTAAGTTTATGATTGAAGGAGAAGAAGAAATTGGGAGCACTAATTTAGGAATTTACGTCAAAAACAACCAAGAAAAACTTGCAGCAGATGTTGTACTTATTTCAGACACCGGAATGATTGCAAATGACACTCCGAGTATCGATACAGGTCTACGAGGATTAAGTTATGTCGAAGTAGAAGTAACAGGACCAAAGATTGATTTGCATAGTGGGACATACGGAGGAGCTGTTGCTAACCCCATTAATGTATTGTGCAGCATGATTAGTAGCTTGCATGATGAAAACCGGCAAATTACCATTCCAGGTTTCTATGACAACGTTGATCTTGTGAGTGATGCTGATCGAGAAGCTATGAGCAAAACACCATTTAGCATTGATGAGTTTAAAAGTGAGTTGGAAGTAGATGATGTCATGGGTGAATCAGGATATTCAACCATTGAGAGAACAGGAATAAGACCAACACTTGATGTAAATGGAATTTGGGGAGGATACATAGGTGAAGGTGCAAAAACAGTTCTCCCAAGTAAAGCATATGCAAAGATTAGCATGAGGCTTGTCCCTAGTCAAACATCAAAAGAAATTACTCAATTATTTCAAGACCATTTTGAAAAAATTGCACCCAAATCTGTCAAAGTTAAAGTCACTCCTCATCATGGAGGTGAAGCTGCTGTAACCCCAACGAATAGTGCAGCATACAAAGCAGCTAGCAGGGCAATGGAAAAAACCTTTGGTAAAAAACCTGTACCAACTCGAGGAGGCGGTAGCATACCCATTGTAGCATTATTTGAGGAAGTATTGGGATTAAAAACAGTATTATTGGGCTTTGGCTTGGATAGCGATGCCATTCATTCACCCAATGAAAAATACGGACTATTTAATTTTTACAAAGGCATTGAAACTATTCCATATTTCTATGAATACTTCGCTGAAGAAAATTAACTCTTTCGTCATAATCAGGTAAATATATTGCTAAGTTTAATGTTATAGTGATGTTATGTAGATGAGTTAATATATTTGTCAGCAATGCCTAACAAATTAACAATCTCAAAAATCAAAGCATTTTTATTAATTGGATTCATCTATTCATTTAATGTAGCTTTTTCACAGTCAGTAAGCTACAAAGAAATGATAAATGATAATACTTATAATTTTTATGATGTAGTTGAGGCTGCAAATAATTACTTTGATAAAAATGGAAGAGGTAAAGGTTCTGGATTCAAAATATTTGAACGTTGGAAATACGAAAATGAAAGTAAATTCTTCCCATCTGGTGATCGAAATAATGTGAACTATTACCTCCCTCAAGAGGCTTATTCTGAATTTGTTGGGAATCAAGAAAATATTAAGCACAAAACTTCTTTCCCAAATGGATGGGTTGAGTTAGGCCCATGGGATGCCAATAGTGTTACCAGTCATTACTCACCTGGAATAGGGCGAGTAGAAACTTTTTGGGTTAATCCAAATGATAATAAACACATGTTTATCGGTAGCAGAAGTGGAGGATTTTGGAGAACTATTGACGGTGGAACTAATTGGGAGAATACAACTGATTTTTTGGTTGCTTCTGGTGTGCCTGCATTGGCGGTCAACCCGAATAATATTAATGAAATTTTAATCTCTGTAGAACATGGAGGTGCTGGTCACACCCACGGAATCTACAGAAGTACTAACGGAGGAACAACTTGGTCAAAATCTGATTTTAACCCAACTAATCTTGGTTGGGGTGGGCTGGGTGACAACGAACATATATTTAAAATAGCATACCACCCAAATGTTGTTAATCAGGTTTTCGTGTGCTCTTCTAAAGGACTATTCGTATCTAATGATAATTTAAAAACATGGAATGTTCCATTCAATAGTCAAACAACTGATGTTAATTTTCATCCAACAAAAAATACTACAATCTATTCTTATCGATATGTCACGTCTGATGTCAATAGAATAAAAATTTCTACCGATGGAGGAGCCTCATTTTCAAATGGAGGAAGTTTACCCAATAATGGAGATAAGAGAGTTTACCTATCTGTTTCTCCTGCAGAACCCTCACATGTCTATGCAGCTTCCACTAATAATGTATATAAATCAACCAATGAAGGAATTTGGTTCACTCCACTTAGCAATCCAAATAGTAACGGACTTGCCTTTGCTGTTTCTGATGTAAATACGAATAACATGATTTATGGTTATGTGGATCTTTTTGCTTCGACAGATGGTGGACTCACTTTCAATCAGAAAACAGAATGGGCCAATCAAAACGATGCATACATTCATGCCGATTTGAGAACTGCCCAATGTATTGATGGAACTTTCTACGTAGGTACAGATGGTTATTTTGCAAAAAGCGACGATAATGGAAATACGTGGACACTTCTAAACGACGGTACAGCCATTCGGGAATTCTATGCTGTTGGACTTAGTCAAGGAAATTACGACTTGAATATGGCTGGTTCACAAGATAATGGGACTAGCATCTTGAATGAAGATGGATGGATTGAATGGAATGGTGGAGATGGAATGGAGGCTTTAGTGCATCCATTAAATGAAAACTGGATGATCGGTAGTTGGCAGTTTGGAACTCGTAACTATACACTAAATGGGGGTCAGAATAGAAGAGGATGTGGCAACCCCAATGGAGGAAGCGGAGAAGCTGCTTGGGAGGCACCTTTTCTCCAAAATCCACAAAACAGCATGCAAGTATATCACTTTAGCGATACCATGTTTTCTGGGGATAATTTTGGAAGACAATGGCAGTTTAAGTCTGACCCAAATATTGGAGTAATTACTGAGGCAGCCATTGCAGAGTCAGACTCTAATGTAATTGTTGTTGCAAGAAATAGAGATATCCGACTTACTAATGATGGTGGTGTTTCATGGACTGACATAGGGAATGGACTTCCAGGTCACTATTTACGTGATATCGCCTTTGATCCAAAAGATAAAAACAAAATCATTGTTGTCTATAATCGCTATCAAAATGACAACCAGAAAATATATCTATCCAACGATCAAGGAACTACTTGGCAAAATATAACCTACAACTTGGGGAATATGCCACTTCGCACAGTAGTAATAGATCATAGTGATTCGTCTTACATTTATGTAGGTGGTGAAATTGGAGTTTACTACAAAAGCAAATCTGCAACCCAATGGACATTATACAACAATAACCTCCCCAATGTTACTGTCAAAGATTTAGAAATTCACTATGGAAGCAATACGCTCAGAGCAGCTACGTGGGGTCGAGGTTTATGGGAATACACACTCGTTGGAAAAAATAATTTTCCATCGATTACCCATACCAATATCTCCAACACTCCTACTGATGACTTGCCTAAGGATGGTGTCGACCAGTATATTACCTCCATCATTAAATCTGACCAAACATTATCTGAAGTAAACGTATTATGGAACGTTAATAATTTTTCATTAGATAGCAGTCTTACTATGGAAAGTATAGGAAATAATACTTGGAAATCTACCAAACCAATTTCTTCCAATGATCTAGAAGACCACATATACTTTAAAGTAGTAGCCAAAGCAGAAAGTGGAAATCAGTCTGAGACCTATGTTTTTGATTACCTGACTAAAGAATTTAACTACTGTATACCATCTACTAGTGAGACAGGTTCTGACTATATCAATTATGTGAAATTAGAATCTATTGAAAATAGCTCAGGTCAAGAATCCTACGGAGACTTTACAGACCAGTCTACAGAACTTGAATTGGGCAAAGAGTACACGATCGAAGTTGGAATGTTTTATGTTTTTGAGCAAGATTCTATAACTGCATGGATTGACTATAATCGTGATGGAGAATTTACTGATAAAGAACAGATTATATTTACAGAGCTAAATAATACAGACAAAAAAGCTACTAGTTCATTTACCGTTCCTAACGACGCATTAACGAATAAGAACCTTAGACTAAGAGTGCGAAGTCAGTATTTCACCAACCCAATGTCTGCCTGTGAAAATTCACCTGGAGAAGTAGAAGATTATACGGTAAAACTGAAAAAACCAGAAGTTAATAGTGTTACGACAAATAACATCCCTAAAATCGTCATTTCTCCTAATCCTACTCATGGAATATTTGAAATCACAGTAGGGCAGCAAGACAATGTTCAAGTAAATATTATTGATATTGCTGGAAAAATTATACACCAACAAAAAGCTTTTACCAATAAGATTATTGTAAATACCGATTTACCGAAAGGATCTTATCTTGTTCAAGTATTAACCTCCAAAGGGTCAAGCACTAAAAAACTTATAGTTAATTAACAGGTAACTACACGCTAGGCAAACCATTCTTCAACGAATGTTCTGTCAGTGATTTTGTCTTCGAGGTTAGATGCTATTAAGTCGTGAACACGTTGTGTATTTTCAGCACCTTTTATCTTTGCCTCAGTGTATGGGACTTTACTAAAAGTCACCATTTCGTATTGAGACTTAAAAAGGTCTGGATGTAATTCACATAGTTGGTGCTCTACTTTTTTATAATGAAGAAAATCCTTGTCACCAACTAAATCCCTCATCTCAATAAAGTTTTGTAAAGCTAAATCTGCAATTGCATCAGCATTGGGTTTCCGTCTTTTTTGATATTCATTCATTGCTTCATCCCAGTCTTCAAACTCTTCTAAACAATTGTCTAACTCAACACAATCCTCAAAGGCACAATTCATACCTTGACC
>JAQWZS010000127.1 GCA_029253325.1 Bacteroidia bacterium | reverse complement strand
AAAAGTATTCCGTGTTTTCTCTTTTCTGGTATTGGGAAAAAGCCAAAAGGAACCACTAGTGGAGTATTTATGCCTTCTATAACTAGGTTAGCAGGCCCAGTAATGATTTGTTTTCCAGGGATAACTTTGATTTTGTCAGCCTTGATGTAGAAATGGGGGTCTGGTAAATTACACGTTGTAAATTGAGCATTTTTTACATATATGTTTTCTTGACTATCCCTTAGAACTCGTTCGCCATGAATGTAACCGTCTTTTTCTGTTGTGAGTACACCATAGGATATCCCCTTTTTGGATTCAAAGTTATACTTCATAGTGTCAGCTTCATATATTTTCCCGGCATCATCAAAGGCAGGTCGTCCAATGTAATTTTGTGTTGAATCTTCAATAATTCCTGTTGCGAATACATCTTTTGTTCGAAAATCGATAGCTATATAATCAGCATTTAGCGTTATGTCTTGAAAGATAATTTGAGCTTGACCGTATAAATATGCCTTTTGAGCATTTAAGTCCAGAATAGTTGAATCTTTTGCGTCATATTCTACTTGATCTTCTATATCTGATTGATGATTAGATATCGAGAATAAGGTTGAATCTTCAGAAATTGAATCAGTTTTCATATCAATATTTTGGGAACTATCAACACTTTGAGCCAAAACTACATGATGCATAAAAACACTACATGCCAAAAGTAAAAATCGACATATTTGATATGGGTTGCTAAATGAACTAGGACTATATGTAAACCTGATTCTTTTCAAAAAGATAACTTACTGCAATAATCGTTCAAACCAACAATTATATTAGACAAGATTATGTGCCTTTTAATTTTGTATATAAAATTTAAGACATTTAGATGGTTTAAGGCAAAATTTAGAAAATATTAATTAAATAAGTTCGTTTCGTATTCTTTAGGATTTTGAATGATAAATTGGACCATAATGAACCAGAAAAACTACATTATTGTACATTATTAACATTGTCAAGCAGATTAAGAGGTTAAAGTTCTCATTATATTTGGACCAAGATATTAGTTCAGTTTATATAAAAACTAATTAAAAGTCAGTTATCATGAAAATATCAAAGGAAAGTAAAGTAGGTGTTTTAGTCGCCATTGCCATTGCGATTTTAGCAATAGGATACAATTTTATGAAAGGTGAAGATATTTTCACTAACAGTAATGAATATTATGGAAAGTATAAAAAGATTGAGGGACTATTTAAGTCTAACCCTGTACTGATTAATGGATATAAAGTTGGAAGTGTTGGTTCTGTACAGATGAACAATGAGACGTTAGAACTTACAGTTGGAGTAATTGTTTCAGAGGATATAAAGATTCCTAAAAATTCAATTATGAAGATCGTCAATAATGACATGATTGGAAGTAAGGCAGTTGAAATCATTTTTGGAAATAGCAAGGAAATTGCCCAAAATGGCGATTTTTTTATAGCTCAACAAGATCAGGGAATTGCTCAAGCAGTGAGTGGTGTTCTTACTCCAATAACACAGAGTGTAAACTCAGTGTTAGGGAATATGGATACAGCTATTGCGGGTGTTGATTTAAGGGGAACACTAAGAGATGCATCTCTTGCTTTAAGATCATTTAAAGAAACTGCAGACAAGCTTAATAAACTTCTTGATGGTAAGGATGTCCAGGTTGCTAATATTCTAAATGACGTTGAAAAAACAACTTCTGGTTTGGGCGGATTAACTCCCAAGATTGATACGATTCTTCTGGAATTAGATAAAACTTCTAAAGACCTTAATCAAATTGAATTTAATCAGTTAGCGAATCAAATTAATGCACTTTCAGAAGAGTTATCTAAAACAACTATTGCGATTAATCAAAAAGATGGATCGTTGGGAATGCTCGTGCACGATAAATCATTGTATAATCACTTGGATTCTACAATTGCTCAATTAAAACTACTGTTAAAAGATATTGAAAAATATCCAAGAAGATATACTGGGATAACCGAGCGACAAAGAAGGAAAGGTAATAAACTGAAGAAGAAAAAATAGTATCAGTTCATAGTACCGATTTCCTTAATTAATCCGGGTCCCGAATAAATAAAACCAGTGTAAATTTCTAGCAAATTTGCTCCAGCGTCTAACTTTGATTTTGCAGAATTTGCATCTTCAATCCCACCAACTCCAATAATTGTCATATTAGATTTTTTACGAATATATTGGACAATTTTATTAGATGTGTTTAAAATGATATGACCACTTATACCACCATTACCTAACTCCATAACGATTTTGTGGTTACTCTCTTTAAGAAGCGTACGGTCTATAGTAGTATTAGTGGCGACAATACCCTCAAATGAGATTTCCTTTTGCAAGGCTATGATTTCGTCCAATTGCGTTAGAGTTAGATCTGGAGCTATTTTAAGATAAAGTGGTTTCCAAACTTCTCTGTCTGAGCGAATTGATATTAAGGCATTTAATATTTTGAGTAATTCATTTTTGTTTTGTAATTCACGTAAGTTTGGAGTGTTCGGAGAACTAACATTAACAATAAAGAAATCTGCAAAATCATACAAACCTTCATAGCATTTTACGTAATCATCTACTGCATTTTCATTGGGTGTTGTTTTATTCTTTCCAATATTTATACCAATTTTCATTGAACAATCACGTTCTTTTTTTCTGAATGTTACTAATCTCGATTTTAGGGCTTTTAATCCTTCATTGTTAAAACCCATTCGGTTTAAAAGTGCTCGGTCCTTTTTTAACCTAAATAATCTTGGTTTGGGGTTCCCGCTTTGTGGTTTTGGAGTGACCGTTCCAATCTCGACAAACCCAAAATTTAAGGTATAAAGTTCTTGTAAGAATTTTCCGTCTTTGTCAAATCCAGCAGCTAAACCTACTTGATTCTTATAGATTAGACCGTCAACTTTGGTCGGTTTGTCCTCAAATTGAAAGAAATTAAAGACAAATGGGAGTTTACTTAAATACTTGAAAATAAACATGGTTGTGTAGTGAGCTTTTTCAGCTGACATCAAGAAAAAGAAACCTCGAATTATTTTATACATTGCAGCAAATTTTATTTAGAACTGATTTAATATCAAAATAAAGTTTAGTCCCTTCTAAACACAATGTTAATTTTGTTGTTCTAAAATTAAGATATGTCGACCAAAAAACAGAATTTATCTAGCATAGGTAAAAAAGTCCTAATGGCACTAACTGGTTTCTTTTTGATGTTGTTTTTGTTACAGCATTTAAGCATAAATCTTTTGTCAGTAATTAATGCAGATATGTTTAATGAAGTTTCCCATTTTATGGGGACCAATCCACTTATTCAACTCGTACTTCAGCCCATCTTGATATTTTCTGTAGTTTTCCATTTTGTTTGGGGAATGTACTTGGAATATCAAAATAATCAGGCAAGAGATATTAAATATGCGAAATATAAAGGAAGTGCTAATGCCACATGGATGAGTCGTAATATGATTATTTCTGGTTTAGCTGTTCTCGCTTTTTTAGCAATTCATTTTTATGATTTTTGGTTGCCAGAAATAAATACAAAGTATGTTCAGGGAGATATGAGTGGAATGTTGCATGGCTCAGACCATTTTCGTTATCATGAAGAACTAGTTGCTAAATTTGCTCATCAACCTATTCGAGTTATTTTATACGTTATTGCTTTTATTATGCTATCATTACATTTACTTCACGGTTTCCAATCTTCTTTTCAATCTGTAGGTTTTAACCATTCAAAGTATACTCCAATAATTAAGAAGCTAGGGAATTTATTCGCAATTGCAGTTCCACTTGGATTTTTAATTATTGCAATTTACCATTACAACATCCACCCTCATTAAATTAAAAATTAGCATTTTAAATATGTCAACATTAGACGGAAAAATACCAGCAGGTCCAATCAAGGATAAATGGACTACTTATAAGGACAAGGTTAATTTGGTTAATCCAGCCAATAAGAGAAATATCGATGTTATCGTGGTCGGTACTGGACTTGCAGGGGGAAGTGCGGCAGCAACATTAGCTGAGCAGGGATACAATGTCAAAGCATTCTGTTATCAAGACTCTCCAAGAAGAGCTCATTCAATTGCTGCTCAAGGTGGTATAAATGCTGCAAAAAATTACCAAGGAGATGGTGATTCTGTTTATCGACTATTTTATGATACGGTTAAAGGAGGGGATTACAGAAGCAGAGAAGCGAATGTTCATAGGCTAGCTGAAGTTTCAACAAATATCATTGATCAATGTGTAGCCCAGGGTGTTCCTTTTGCTCGTGATTATGGTGGATTATTAGATAATCGCTCTTTTGGTGGAGTTTTAGTAAGTAGGACTTTTTACGCCAAGGGTCAGACAGGTCAACAATTGTTACTTGGAGCTTATTCTGCCATGAATCGACAGATTGCTAGAGGGAAAATAAAAATGTATAATCGTCATGAAATGCTAGATGTAGTTATCGTGGATGGTAAGGCAAGAGGTATCATAGCAAGAAATTTAGTTACAGGAGAAATAGAAAGGCATTCGGCTCATGCAGTAGTTTTGGGTACTGGGGGGTATGGAAACGTATTTTATCTTAGTACAAACGCAATGGGTAGTAATGTTACTGCAGGATGGAAAGCTCATAAACGTGGGGCTCATTTCGCGAATCCTTGTTACACTCAAATTCATCCAACTTGCATACCTAGAAGTGGAGATTATCAAAGTAAACTGACACTTATGTCTGAGTCATTAAGAAATGACGGAAGAATATGGGTTCCAGCAAAAAAGGAAGATGCTCAGGCCATTCGTGATGGTAAACTTAAACCAACCGAGATAAAAGAAGAAGATAGGGATTACTATCTTGAAAGACGTTACCCAGCATTTGGTAATTTAGTGCCAAGAGATGTTGCCAGTAGAGCAGCAAAGGAACGTTGCGATGAAGGCTATGGAGTTAATGCTACTGGAGAGGCAGTATATCTTGATTTTGCAGCAGCTATAGTTCGTTATGGAGAAGAACAGGCTACGATTAAGGGTGAAAATAATGCTACTGAATCAAGAATTCGAGAATTAGGGAAAGAAATTGTCAAAGCCAAATACGGAAATCTCTTTGATATGTACAAACAGATTGTGGCGGATAATCCATACGAAACTCCAATGATGATATATCCAGCAGTTCATTACACGATGGGTGGAGTTTGGGTAGACTACAATCTAATGACGACTATTCCTGGTTGTTATGCTATTGGTGAAGCAAACTTTTCTGACCATGGGGCAAATAGATTAGGGGCTTCAGCATTGATGCAAGGTCTAGCGGATGGATATTTTGTATTACCCTATACAATTGGAAACTATCTCTCATCAGACATCAGGACGGGTCAAATATCTACAGACACAAAAGAGTTTGAAGAAGCTGAAAAGCATGTGAAAGACCGTATTGAGGGTCTAGTAAATAATAACGGAACACATTCAGTAGATTATTATCATAGAAAACTGGGTAATATCATGTGGAACAAGTGTGGTATGGCAAGAAATGAAAAACGACTCAAAGAAGCCATCAAAGAAATATCAGAATTACGCGATGATTTTTGGAAAAATGTAAGTGTACCTGGAGGTGCTTACGAATTAAATCAAGAGCTTGAAAAGGCAGGTCGTGTTGCTGACTTTTTAGAGTTAGGTGAGCTATTTGCTAAAGATGCTCTTGAAAGAAATGAAAGTTGTGGTGGACATTTCAGAGAGGAATATGTAGAGAAGAGTGGGGAGCAAAAAGGCGAAGCTCTTCGTGATGACAAGAATTATGCATTCGTTTCAGCATGGGAACATACGGGTGTTCCAAGTGAGGCAATACTTCACAAAGAGGGATTAGAATTTAACGATATTGAATTAAAACAAAGATCATATAAGTAACCATGAAAGACATGAATTTGAATCTTAAAGTATGGAGACAAGATAGTCCCCAAGAAAAAGGAAAAATGGTTGATTATCAACTAGAAGGGATATCTGAACATATGTCCTTTCTTGAGATGATGGATGTTTTAAATCAACAACTTATAGAAAATGCTGAGCGTCCTGTTGCATTTGATCATGATTGTAGAGAGGGAATTTGTGGGAGTTGCTCCATGTTTATCAATGGAGAAGCACATGGTCCTGTAAAAGGTACAACAACATGCCAATTGCACATGAGAAGCTTTAAAGATGGGGATACAATTTTCATTGAACCATTTAGAGCAAATGCTTTTCCAGTTTTAAAGGATTTAGTTATCGATCGAAGTGCATTTGATAGAATACAGCATTCAGGAGGGTATATCTCAGTGAATACAAGTGGTAATACTCAAGATGCTAATGCGACACCTATACCAAAAGAAAATGCAGATTTTGCTATGGATGCAGCTACTTGTATTGGTTGTGGTGCATGTGTTGCTACATGCAAAAATAGTAGTGCAATGCTATTTGTCGGAGCCAAAATATCTCAATATGCTCTTCTACCTCAAGGACAAGTAGAAGCAAAAGAAAGAGCTCAAAATATGGTGGCTCAAATGGATTCAGAGGGTTTTGGTAATTGCACGAATACTGGAGCATGTGAGGTAGAGTGTCCAAAAGGAATATCTCTCAGTAATATCGCTCGAATGAATCGCGAATTTTTGGATGGAAGTGTAACTAAATAGTTGATCCATGTTTAGTGGTATCATAGAGTCTCTTGCAGTTGTTCTTGAAATAGAAAGAGATGGAACAAACATTCATTTTACATTTGAGAGTGAGTATGCCCATGAATTAAAGGTAGATCAAAGTATTGCTCATAATGGAGTATGCCTAACCGTTGTTTCTATAAATGGGAATTCCTATAAAGTAACTGCAATTGAAGAAACTCTGAAATTGACAAATCTTGGAGATTTGAAGACGGGTGATAAAGTTAATTTTGAAAGATGCATCCGTTTGAATGATCGTTTAGATGGTCATATAGTTCAAGGACATGTTGATGGCGTGGCATCAGTTATTGAAATTCTGGATAAGGATGGTAGTTGGGAATATCAATTTCAATTGAATGAGTATTTTACAAATATCCATGATCATTCACCTGAAAAACTGATTATTCAAAAAGGTTCTATTACTATCAACGGTACAAGTTTGACGGTTACGGGTGTTAACAATAGACAGTTTGGTGTAGCTATAATACCATATACTTATGAGCATACAAATTTTCACACATTAAAGGTTGGTGAGAAAGTGAACATAGAACTTGATGTCTTGGGTAAATACGTGGCTAGGTTGACGGATTAATTATTAATGAAAATTCTTAAATACATAGGTGTTTTTTTTGTACTCATAGCTGCATCTTACTTTGGTCTAATTTTCATGGCACCGAGTGAATTAACTTTTCAAGTAAATGAAGATTTTGATGCTCCGATTGATAAAGTATTTTCCTCGATGACTGATCCTTTGTTACTGCCTCAGTGGGTTGATGGTGTAGATGATGTTCGCACAGTTAGTGATCATGTTCTAGAAGTAGGAGAAAAATTTCAGGTTTTTTATCAGGGAGAAAATTCCATGGTTATGGATAAGGTCATTTTATTATTTCAACCCAATGAAATATATTCAACTCATGGGGTAATTAAAGATTTTTTTGAATGGAATGAACGTATTCAATTTCAGTCATTGGATACTGTACATACTCGAATTTCAACTTTTGTAACAATTAAATCATTAAGCAATAAATCAAGATTATTTATGTATGCTGAAGAGACCCACAAACAGAATGTTGCCAATAATTACATAAAATTGAAAAGTTTAATTGAGTAGCTTTAAGCGATATTTTCCCAATCAGTATACCCTTGCTTATCTTTCATAAAATGATAAAGACTTTGATGATTTGACAACTGAGGATCTGTACTTAGTATTTCTACTATAGCATTTCGAGCCTCGTCTGCTATGTTTGAATCGGTATTTAGTGAGGCTAGTTTCAGTTGATCAAGTCCACTTTGTCTAGTCCCAGCAATATCACCAAAACCACGGAGCTGCATGTCAATTTCACTTAACTCAAATCCGCTTGATGTTTGAACCATGGCTTGAAGTCTTGTTTTTGCATTACTACTCAATTTTTTACTACTTAGCAGTATACAATAACTCTGTTCTCCTCCTCGACCGACCCTTCCACGAAGTTGGTGAAGCTGAGATAAGCCAAATTTTTCAGCACTTTCAA
The DNA here is from genome assembly GCA_029253325.1 of Bacteroidia bacterium. Classification (GTDB taxonomy): domain Bacteria; phylum Bacteroidota; class Bacteroidia; order NS11-12g; family UBA9320; genus UBA9320. Next base: position 563 of record JAQWZS010000127.1, on the reverse strand, counting down.
TGATCATAATCGTTGCATTTGGGACATTAATTCCAACTTCTATTACGGTGGTGCTCACCAAAATATCTGTCTTGCCTTCTGCAAAATCTTTCATTTTTGCTTCTTTATCACTTGGTTTCATTTTACCATGAAGCATTTCGACCTGATATTTTGGCCTTGGAAAGGTTAAAAGGAGTTCATCATAGCCATTATTTAGATCTCTGTAATTTAGTTTTTCAGATTCTTCAATCAATGGATAAACAATATATGCCTGTCTGCCTTTGATGACTTGTTCTTTGACGAACTCATGCACCTTTTGACGTGCAAACCCAAATCTGTGAGCTGTCTTAATCTGTTTACGACCCGCAGGCATTTCGTCAATGACACTATAATCCAGGTCTCCATACATACTCATAGCTAAAGTGCGAGGTATGGGGGTTGCGGTCATAACCAAAACGTGTGGATTTTGAATTCCTTTACTCTGTAGTTTGGCTCGTTGTGCAACACCAAACCGATGTTGTTCATCAATTATAACTAGTCCTAATTTCTTGAATAAAACAGCGTCTTCTATCAAGGCATGGGTG
>JAQWZS010000116.1 GCA_029253325.1 Bacteroidia bacterium | reverse complement strand
GAAATTACTCGATTTAAGGGGCTAGGAGAAATTTCACCAGATGAATTTGGTGGATTCATTGGTGAGGATATTCGTCTTGAACCTGTTTTGCTTAATGAGGATACTAGTATTTCAAAAATACTTCAATACTACATGGGCAAAAACACTCAAGATCGTCAAGAATTCATCATTGACAACCTACGAATTGAAATGGATGAAGCTTCTGAAGACAACGACTCCGTAAACAAAGATGAACAAGACAACATCGTTGAAAAAATCCAAGCTAAGGAGGCAGTATAGATAAAAATGGAGGAGAATCAAGAACTGGATAATACCAATCAAACAGAGAAGATAATTAAAGTAGATCTTCAGGAAGGTCAACGTGCTCTGAAAGGAATGTATGAAGACTGGTTTTTGGATTATGCTAGTTATGTGATTCTCGAACGAGCTGTACCTCATATCAATGACGGGTTAAAACCTGTTCAGAGACGATTTCTTCATGCTATGAAAGAAATGGATGATGGTCGTTATAACAAAGTGGCCAACATCATTGGAAGTACCATGCAATATCACCCGCATGGTGATGCTGCTATTGGTGGGGCAATTATCAACATGGGTCAAAAAGATTTACTCATAGATTGTCAAGGAAACTGGGGTGATGTCCGCACTGGTGATGGAGCTGCTGCACCAAGGTATATTGAAGCTAGACTCAATAAATTTGCCTTATCAATTGCCTTCAACAAGCAAACTACACACTGGCAAAAATCATATGATGGTAGAAAAAATGAACCAACTACCCTACCTTTAAAATTCCCTCTTCTTCTTGCCCATGGAGTTGAGGGAATTGCTGTTGGTTTGAGTACTAAAATAATGCCTCATAATTTTATAGAATTAGTTAAAGGCAGTATCAAAATTTTAGAAGGAAAAAAAACTACTATTTTTCCTGATTTTCAAACTGGAGGTCAGATTGATGTATCTGATTATCAAGATGGAAGACGTGGCGGTAGAATAAAAGTAAGGGCCAACATTATTGAAAAAAGCAAGAACACCATTGCTATAAAAGATGTACCCTATGGAGTTACTACTGGATCACTCATTGACAGCATTCTTAAAGCTAACGACAAAGGCAAAATAAAAATTAAAAAAGTAGTTGATAATACTGCTAAAGATGTAGAAGTCGAAATACATCTTCCAAATAATATTTCTACCGATAAAACCATAGACGCTCTTTATGCATTTACCAATTGTGAGGTGTCTATATCTCCCAATGCTTGTGTAATTGTTGATGAAAAACCTGTATTTCTTGGCGTTTCTGAAATACTTAAAATCAACACTGAGAACACGGTTGCTCTATTAAAAAAAGAGTTAGAAATCAAGCGAAATGAGCTAGAAGAAAAATGGCATTTCAGTTCATTAGAAAAGATCTTTATTGAGGAAAAAATTTACCGAGATATCGAAGAGGCTGAAACTTGGGAAGCCGTTATAAAAGCTATTGATATTGGACTAAAACCTTATGTTAAATCACTGAAAAGAGCTGTAACTGAAGAGGATATTATTCGACTTACAGAAATAAAAATAAAACGAATTTCAAAATTTGACTCGTTCAAAGCCGATGAAATACTCAAAGGAATAGAAGATGAACTCGCTCAGGTAAATCATCATTTGAATCATCTGGTGGAATTCGCAATTTCTTATTATTCTGATCTATTGAAGAAATTTGGAAAAGGAAAAGAACGCAAAACTGAAGTCAGGAATTTTGAAGAAATTAATACAAAGGTGGTTGCTGTTGCTAACGAAAAACTTTATGCTAATCTAGCTGAAGGATTTGTTGGAACAGGAATTAAAAAAGAAGAGTATATCTGTGACTGCTCCGATATAGACGATATTATCGTGTTTAGGAAAGATGGCACTTACTCCATTAGCAAGGTATCATCCAAGGCCTTTTTTGGTAAAAACATTATTCACATTGCTGTATTTAGAAAAAATGACGACCGACTCACCTATAATGCAGTTTACACGGACGGAAAAACGAAAAAGACATTTGCCAAACGGTTTAATGTTACAAGCATAACCCGTGACAAAGAATACAACGTCACCAAAGGAAATCCGGGTAGTAAGATGCATTATTTCACAGCAAACCCCAATGGAGAGGCAGAAATAGTAAATATATACCTTCATACTGCTGCAAAAGCTAGAAATAAACTCTTTGACTATGACTTCTCAGAACTGGCTATCAAAGGCAGAACCAGTCAGGGGAATATCGTCAGTAAGCATCCAGTCCGAAAAGTAGACCTTAAAGAAAAAGGCGTTTCAACCATTGGTGGTCGTGACATTTGGTATGAAAGTAATATTGGACGACTGAACATTCATAGTAGAGGCACCTATTTAGGCAGCTTCCAAACCGAAGATCAAATCCTTGTAATTTATAATAATGGTGATTACGAACTTACTAATCATGAGCTTACTAATCATTATGCAAATAAAGAGATTGCACTGATTGAAAAATTTAATCCAGAAGACGTTCTATCTATCCTTCACTATGATGGGAATAATAAAAACTACTACGTCAAACGATTTATCGTTGAAACCACCACTCAAGGGAAACGATTTTCATTTATAACTGAAGGAAGAGGCAGCAAAATGATTCTAGCTTCCACATACGATTCACCTGCTATTGAGCTAGCCACCAAATCAAAATCTGGCGACAAAAAAGTAGAGATTGTTAATTTATCAGAGTTCATTGATGTTAAAGGTTGGAAGAGCATGGGAAACAAAATTTGTGGAAAGGAATTTCACAAGGCAAAGCTTCTCAAGCCAAAAGAACCTGTTGAGCTATCTGAACCTAAAAATTCCAATGATCAGCAAGCACCCAATGATAGAGCGGTAACAACTACTGATAGCCCATCAGAGGACAATATAAAAGAACTCCCTGAGAAGATACAAAAAACTCAAACAAAATATGCTAAAAAAGAAGAACAAGCATCAAGTATCAAGCAAGATAAGATTGAAGCTGAAGATTTAGAAATTAATAAGCCTGAACCAAAGAATACAACTCCTAAGGTCATAAAAAAACCAAATCTGACAAAAGCAAAATCACCAAAAAGAGATGAAGACGAGGATTCAAATACGTTTACTAGTGGTGATCAAATCAGCTTATTATGACCCAAAACAAAACTCGTAGTATATACAATTCAATAGTATCTACTCATTTGATTATTCTAATTTTAGCAACCTTAATTATTGGAATCGTTTATACCATTCGCCAAAATGGTGAACTAACATCTGATAAAGATTTTATGCTACTTGAACTACTTGTTCCATTAATAGCGGTTAGTTCATTCATAGTTAGTCATTTTATTGGTAAAAACAAACTAAACACCCTAGATAAGCAAGCTAAATTGCAAGTAAAGCTATCTACATTTAAGCAAATCAAAGTAATTCAGTGGGTAAGCCTCTTTGGATCTGTCATTCTCGCCTCAGTTGGATTTCTAATCTCAGGTCAACAAAATTTATTGCTCTACGCCATGATGATTGGAGTCATGATTTTATATTTCCGTCCAATAAAAGCTCGTGTAATAGAAGATTTAAATTTATCCTCTGAAGAATCGGATGCATTTGCACAAAACGATAACGACTGATTCTAACTATTCCACGTCATCTTTGTTTAAAACTAAGTCATTATGTCCAAAAATCAACCTAACCCCTATCTTCTTCTGGGTTTACTTGCCATCATTTGGGGAAGTTCATTCATACTCATGAAAGAAGGGTTGAAATTTTATTCTAGCTACCAGATAGCTGCCATACGGATCAGTTTCTCTGGATTAGCATTGATTCCTTTTGTCAAGTGGAAGAATCTAAATATCAAACGCAACGATCTTAAGTTCTTCGTCATCAGTGGTTTTTTGGGCAGTGCCATACCTGCATTTTTATTCCCATTAGCTCAAACAAGAATTTCTAGCTCGTTGGCTGGAGCTATCAATGGTTTAACCCCTTTGTTTGCTCTAATCGTTGGAGTAACTTTTTTAGGAGTACGATTTAGTAAGCTCAAAGCAATTGGTGTTGTATTAGGTCTGACTGGGGCAATTTTCTTGATTATTGGAGAGAATATTCAATTTGAGTTTAGTCATGTAATGATGGCCATTCTCGCAACAATGTGTTATGGCATCAATGTTAACATCATCAAGCAAAAATTGGATCACTATCCTCCACTTTTAGTAGCTGCACTTCCATTAGCTATCATATCCATAGCAGGATTTATTGTTTTAGGTTATTTAGGTTTACCAGTGAAAACTAACAATATTCAATCTATTTATTCATTTGGAGCAACCCTGTTATTAGCTATTGTAGGCACATCAATCAGTCTTGTCATGTTTAATAAACTCATTCAACAAACTAATACAGTTTTTGCAACTTCGGTCACCTATCTTATACCAATCGTGGCTTTGTTTTGGGGACTTTTTGATAACGAACAAATTCTTGTGAATCACTTGATTGGTTTGTTATTCATTCTCGGAGCTATTTGGATTATAAGAATAGATAAATAGTTCTCAACCGTACACAGCTAATCCATAAATAGCCAGTTACCCACAAAAAAGTTAACAAAACCAATTTCTTATTGATAAGTTTTGATTGTAAAATTTGTCATTACTTATAGATTTAGAGTTAATTTGAAACTTTATATAAAAGCAAAATGAAATTTATAGTAAATACCAATCAACTGCTCAATAAGCTTCAAAGTGTTAGTGGAACCATCGTAT
>JAQWZS010000101.1 GCA_029253325.1 Bacteroidia bacterium | reverse complement strand
GACATTGTTGCTATAATGGCTGGCACTCACAATGAGGAAAGTTCATTATTACTTGCTAGGTTAATTGAAGACCACAACATTAGTAAATCAGATGAACGTTTTTGGTTTGCTCAGTTGTATGGAATGAGTGATCATATTAGTTTCAATCTAGCTTATGAAGGATTCAATGTAGCCAAGTATCTACCCTATGGCCCTGTAAAAGAAGTTCTACCTTATTTGAGTAGAAGAGCTCAAGAAAACAGTAGTGTTAAAGGACAATCGAGTCGCGAACTTTCTTTAATTAGTCAAGAGATAAAGCGAAGAAAAGCATTAAAATAGTTGGTTTGAGTTATTCTTTGAAGACTCATAGCCATGATCAGTTTTGAGTGGTTTTCCCTCTGCAGCCTTTTTTGCTAATTTATCACAAATTTCATTTTCAGTATGACCACTATGACCTTTTACCCAATGAAATTTGATGTTGTATTTTGAGTATTCCTTCAAGAACATTCTCCATAGGTCAGCATTAGCTTTATCTTTAAAATTCTTTTTTACCCAACCAAATACCCATTTCTTTTCTACAGCATGAATAACATATTTAGAGTCAGAGTAGATAATCACTTCCTTTTCTTTTGCAACATCATTAAGCATTTTTAGGGCTTGAATTACTGCCATAAGCTCCATGCGATTATTGGTAGTTAATCGGTATCCCTCACTAGACCGCTTTTGTTTCGCTCCATATTTCATTACAATACCATAACCACCTGGTCCTGGGTTTCCTAATGAGCTACCATCCGTAAATATTTCTATAATTTGATTTGACATTAGAAGGGTAGTTGTTTATTCTCTTTTAATTTAAGAAGATCAGCAATAATGAAATTACTACCACCCACGAAAATAAGTTCATTTTTAGAAACGCTTTTGAATCGTTGATTTATTGCTGACTTTAAGTCTGGAAATGAAATACCTTGAATATCATATGATTCAAAAATTTCTCTTACCTTTTCTGATTTCATCCCACGGATAATATTGGGTTTTACAAAACTATATGATGATTCCATGGGTAATGTGGGTATAATTTTACTTAGATCTTTGTCATCAACAAAGCCTAGTATAAAATGAATTTTTTTAGTGTACTTGGATAATTCATTTGCGATTAAGCGAAATCCCTGTTCATTATGCCCAACATCCCCAATCACAAGAGGATTCTTATAAAATATTTGCCACCTACCCAAAAAATTAGATAATTCACTCACGTTTAATAAAGCTTGTTTAGTTTTAACTTTATTGGTTGGAAGAATATCCTTAAGACTTTCGACACAACTTAATGCACTGCCAATATTCCATTGTTGGTGTTCGCCAATAAGGTCCGTTTTTTGATTTTCCTTTTGATAGAAGACCAATGGTGCATTTTTTTCAGAGGCTACTTTTTTTAAAACTTGTTTTGCAATTTTATTGACTTTTCCAATGATTACTGGGGTGTTATCTTTAATAATCCCAGCTTTTTCATTGGTAATTTGTTCAATTGTATTTCCAAGCATATCCATGTGATCAAAACCAATAGAGGTAATGATACTTGCTATCGGATGGATAATATTGGTACTATCTAACCTTCCTCCGAGACCGGTTTCAATAATAGCAATATCTACGTTCTTTTTAGCAAAATATTCAAACGCCATAGCTACAGTTATTTCAAAAAATGAGGGATGAATTTCTTCAATGATGGGTTTTATTTGTTGCGTAAAATTAATCACGAAGTCTTTTGAACAAGGAGTTCCATCAAGCTTAATTCGTTCTCTAAAATCAACCAAATGGGGTGATGTGTACATTCCTACCTTATACCCGTTTGATTGATAAATTGCGGATAGAATGTGCGATGTAGATCCTTTTCCGTTAGTGCCAGCAATATGTATGGATTTAAGTTTGTCCTGCGGATTATTTAAATAATCACATAATTTAATAATATTGGTCAAATCTTTTTTGAAAGCATAAGCACCCATTCTTTGATACATGGGTAACTTCTCATACAAATAATTGAGGGTCTGTTCGTATGTCAATTCGTAAAGAATTATTGCAATTTAAAGGTATAAGTAATGTATCCACATCCACCGTCAGAACCGCTAATGTTTCTGAAGGTTGATTTTTTGATTGAGTAGATCGCCCTATTTTTTAAATCGCTATTTGTAGTTGTACTATAATCACCAATAAGAGGTTCATATTTAGCACTTATAACATTTCCTTTGTTGTCAACGCACACATATAGTCTAACTTTTCCATTTTCTTGAACTCCTCCTTGAGGTAAGGCTATTTTAGCACTGAAACCTCCAATCCCTCCAGAAACTCCTGGTCCTAAAGAAGGCCCATCTCCAGAACCCATTCCAGAAGTTCCTTTGCCTTCTCCATCTGGGGATGCCCCTGTACCATCTGGTTTGCCTTTATATCCACCAGTGTTGTTGCCACCTTTTCCAGAGCCATTGGTGTCTTTACCCTTGTTTTTACCAATATTAATCTTGGGTGGTTTTGGTGTAGGTTTGGTTTCTTTTGGTTTATCTTCTATGGGTTTAGCTGCCTCTTTTGGTTTTGTTTTAGCTTTGTTATTGACTATTGGGGGTGCTTCAGCCACATCACTCGTTAATTGATTTTCTGGAGTATATTCTTCTTTTGATTCTGGGATGGTCTCTTCTTTAGCAGCAAAGTTGTCAGGACCCCCATCATCAGGATTTCCTAAACTAACAGCTACTCCACCTGAGCTAATCTCTTCAGCCTCTAGATCACTACAAGCATTAAACATAGACATTAAAAAAAGTAAGAGGAACAGCAAAAGGTATACAGTAATTGTACCTGCAAGTGCCTTTTTATCTTCCGATCTACTTAAATTTAACATGTTAGATTATTTACTTCCATCCAGAGCCAAAACAACTTTAGCTCCAAGTTTGTCAGCCATCATGACAATATTCATGACGTCTTCATAACGAATATTTTTGTCCCCTCGTATACTTACAGTTGCTTTAGGCATATTTTTCAGTTGGGTTTGAAGATCTGTTGATAATTGATCGTAAGTAGTTTTATACTCATCTATTGCATAATTTAGGTTTTGATCAATTGATACGACGATTACCTTGTTAACAGGATTTACATTATTAACACCTTTAGGAAGAACTAACTTTAAGGCAGGATCTTTTACGACAGAACTGATTATAATGAAAAAAATGAGTAAAAGAAACACAATGTCAGTCATACTTGACGCATTGAATTCGGTACTGATTCTGCTCTTGGGTCGGAGATTCATGTTTTATGCAGGTTCGTGAAGAATATCTAAAAACTCAACAGATGTAGCTTCCATTTTATAAACTACTTTATTGATCATACTAGATAGTAAGTTATAGCCAATGTAAGCGAATATACCAACAATAAGCCCAGCTACAGTAGTCATCATTGCCTCTCCAATTCCTCCACTCAACAAATCTGCAGTAATCTGCTGTCCACTATCTTGCATTTGATTAAAAGTTCGAATCATACCCGTTACTGTACCCAAGAAACCAAGCATGGGAGCAGCTCCTGATATAGTTGCCAAGATAGGCATTCCTTTTTCCAATTTATAAACTTCAAGTTTACCTACATTTTCTACGGCAACACTAATATCTTTGAGAGGTTTTCCTATTCTGGACAACCCCTTTTCAATCATTAATCCGATAGGAGTACCATTACTATGACAAAGTGTTTGAGCACTTTTGATGTCCCCATCAAGCACCATACCTTTTATATTTCCCATGAATTTAGAATCAAGTATTCCTGCTTTTTTAATAGTAAAATATCGCTCTATGGTAAGATAAACTGCTATAATACTCAAAATAGCAATAGGAATCATTACTATTCCTCCTTTCATAATCAAGCTTAAGGCGTCTAGAGCACTGGATGTGGTATTTTCAATAGTTGCAGTAGAGTCTGTGGTTGTCGCCTCATTTTGGATGAGTTGAAAAAATATGTTCATTTTATTCTAGGGATAGTTTTTGATTCATTCTGTTTTGAAGAAGCAATTTGTATTCTTTTGCTAATTCAATGTTAGAAAAGGATATAATAAATACTTTGAATTTTCCATCTTTACCCTGAACTGTCTCTGCTTTTTTGTATTTTGGGGAGAGTTGAGTTGTTAAAATATCTGCTTCTTCTAAATTACTAACTTCTGCAAATATTTTAAATGGTGTTTCAACTTCTAAAGAAAACTTTTTTACTGTCTCAATAGGTGTAGTATCAATAATAGAGGCTACCTGTTGATCAAGATTAGAGTTTGAAGAGTTTAATTCAAAGTTAATCAGACTAAAAATCATAGCAATCAAAAAGAACGAACCTATAATATTAACAAATTTAAGGTGGTGCTTTGAATATCTTTTAGGTGTCTTG
>JAQWZS010000072.1 GCA_029253325.1 Bacteroidia bacterium | reverse complement strand
ATGTACGATATTCTTTCACTAGGAGAGATGCTCCTTCCTGAACTTAGAAAAATTGCAGAAAAATTTGAAATTCCTCACAAGGGATTAAAAAAACAAGATTTGGCATACAAAATACTTGATTATCAGGCAATTAATCCATCTAAATTTAAATCAGTAGATTCAAAAACTACTAAGGAATTAACAAGTAAACCAAAGGTTGACTCTAAAGAGGAAGTTAGCAATGAAAATAAAAAGGAGACTGAACGTAAAAAAAGTCCCCACAGACAGCGAACACCAAAAAATAAAAATACCCCAACACAACACGGGGATAATGATAAAGTATCGAATCAGAAAACTGATCAAGAAAAATCTCCTGAAAAACCCTCTAGGCCCAATAATCAAGCAAAAGCTGAAAGAAATGAAGCTAGAGAAAAAGAAAGAGAACAAAGAGACGCTGAAAGAAAGAGGATAGAAGAGGAAAAACGTAAGAAACGTGAAGCAGAGGAAAAGCTCATTAATTATCTTGAATTAGAGGGTGTAGTGACTACACAGGGTGTTCTGGAGGTAATATCTGATGGATATGGATTTTTAAGATCTGCGGATTATAGCTATCAACCTTCTCCTGATGATGTATATATTGCTCCTAATCAAATTCGTCAAAATGGACTTAAAACTGGAGATGTTGTTAAAGGAAACATTAGACCACCTAAAGAAGGCGAGAAATATTTTGCACTCATTAATATATTAACGATTAACGGAAGATCAATTGAGTTTGTTAAAGACAGAGTAGCTTTTCATCATTTGACGCCATTGTTTCCAGATGAAAAATTTAATTTAGAGTACAAGGCTGGGAATTATTCCACTCGAATCATGGATTTTATATCCCCTATTGGAAAAGGTCAGCGTGGATTAATCGTTGCACAACCTAAGACGGGTAAGACTAATTTATTGAAAGATGTGGCTAATGCAATTGCTCACAACCATCCGGAGGTTTATATGATTATCTTATTGATTGATGAACGTCCTGAGGAGGTAACCGATATGGCAAGAAATGTAAATGCTGAAGTAGTAGCATCTACTTTTGATGAGCCAGCTGATAAGCATGTTAAATTAGCAAATATTGTTCTTGAAAAAGCAAAGAGACTAACTGAATGCGGGCATGATGTAGTCATACTTCTTGATTCTATTACACGACTTGCAAGAGCATATAACACAGTGCAGCCAGCGAGCGGTAAGATTTTATCTGGTGGTGTAGATGCTAACGCATTACAAAAACCAAAACGCTTTTTCGGTGCAGCAAGAAACATCGAAAATGGTGGATCATTAACCATCATTGCTACTGCACTTACAGAAACTGGTTCTAAAATGGATGAAGTAATCTTTGAGGAGTTTAAAGGAACAGGTAACATGGAATTACAGCTTGATCGTAAGCTTTCAAATAAGCGTATTTATCCAGCAATTGACATTGTTTCTTCCAGTACTAGGAGAGAAGACTTACTTCTTGATAAAGCGGTGCTTCAAAAAATGTGGGTAATGAGAAATCACCTTGCTGATATGAATAGCGAGGAGGCAATGAATACCATGCTTAATTATATGAAGGGTACTAAAAACAACGATGAGTTTTTAGTATCTATGAATGGGTAGATTATAGAAAATCAATCCACTTTTTATTTTAATTTAAAATTAACTGAAGGATACCTTTTCCTACCTTGGTCGTATGGGTCTGTTCCTTCCAGTCGTTCGATTAAAATTGTATCTCCCCTTTTAAGCGAGAGGATTCCTTGCATCATATTACACTTATCGAATAAGTGTAATGGTACCGGTGTAGTTATAGACTTCATCGTTAAGAGCGGTAACATTGAGTTGGTAAGCATACACATCTTGTTGAGCAGGCTCACCTTTGTACATACCATCCCATTTTTCGTTGACGTCATTGGTGATAAACATAATTTCACCGATATCTGCTCCCATCATGTGGGTAGCATGAGATTTTTGAGCACTAAATACGATTGGTAAAAATAGCATGAAGGCTATAATCCATTTGAGCTTACTGGATTTTGAAAAAAAGGATAAACGGGAATGTGTCTTTATAATATTCGCTTCCATAATACTACAAAGATATACAATAAACAACGGGTAATTGCAAGTGTTTTGGTAGATTTAATTTTGATAAGAGACTTTTAATTCAAACCTTGTTAAATGAAAAAGAGACACTTGTAAAATGGGTTACTATGATAAATTAAATGATGTACAATAGACATCTTTGACTCCAGATACTTTTACTAAGTCTGAAATTTGATAGCCTAGTACCCACAAAACGTTGTCATTGGAGCAGAGTAAGGGTGTTTTATTTTTTTTAAAAACATTGATTTTTTGGTCGATAAAAAAATCACTGAGCAATTTTGAACCTTTCATTCCTAGAGGTGTAAATCGATCACCTCTTTTCCAGTTTCTAACGGTTAGAGGAAACATATGAGGTGGAATCTGAATAATTTCCTCTTTTTTGTTTGTGCTGTATTTCCACTCATTTATTCTTTTTAAAGAGATGAAATAATTAGAAAAGGAATAATTACCTTCTTTTTCAATAGTTATAGATTCTATTGAGTTTTTGTTTTTTATGTTTAAAATAATTTGTTCTCGATCAACAACAAGTTGGTGAGTATCAGAGCAGAAAATTTTCCCAGAAATACCATTAAGACATGCAATTATTTGTTCGCATTGATCGAAATTAAAAAGATACTTGTCCAGTATTCGGTACAAAATAACAGATGGGTGTGGAAAACTTAAAAGTTGCTTTTTTGTGATATACAAATTTTCAGAATCTGAGCTTGTAATCTTTTTTATTTCTCTCTTTAATAAGTAGTCTAGCGTATCGTTTTCTGCTTTTAGAATATCAATACTTTGCACAGTGTTGTCTAAAAACCGAGGCATAAATTCTACTATTGGCGGAATGACTTTATTTCTAATCGTATTTCTCAAATACTTAAAGCTTTGATTAGAACTATCCTCCCGATATTCAATTGAATTTTTACTGACATATGCATGAATTTCATTAGCACTAAAAGCTAAGAATGGTCTAATGACATATCCTCTTTTTATTGGGATGCTTTTTAATCCATTAATTCCAGATTTGCGATACAAGTTGATAAAAAATGTTTCTACCAAATCATTCTGATGGTGTGCCGTTATCAGTTTATCAAAATGATTTGATTGTTTTAGCTTATCAAAATAAGAATACCGGATCTCTCTTGCCGCTTCTTGAATAGATAAGTTATTGTTGTTTGCGTATACTTTAGCATTTTCTTTAATGGCTTGTATTCCTTTACAGTAGGTTAATTTTTCAGAGAGCTGTTCAATAAATTTTTGATCATCCTCACTTTCTTTTCCTCTCAAATCAAAGTTGACGTGAACCATTAAAAAAGAAATTTTTAGTTCATTTAGCATGTATGCGGCACATACAGAATCCCTACCACCACTTATAGCAAGACCAATTTGGTCTGATTTATTAAACAGTCGATTTTTTTCTATGAATGATTTTAGCTTAGTGAGCACGATGTTTGCAAGTAAATCGGAACAAACATAACGTCATACTGCTGAATTTTGAAATATACGCTTTTATATAGCTTTCTTTTTCTTGTACATCTCATGGGTTTTGGTCAGACAAAGATTGAAATCTTAAGTGCAGATGAGTTAACCTATGATCAAAAGATAGGTGATTATCAATTGTGCAAGGGAAATGTTCAGTTTAAACAAGGAAGTATGTTTATGGATTGTGATAGTGCTCGATTTTATGATAAAGTGAATAAAATTGAGGCATTTGGAAATATCTATATTAGACAACAAGATACGCTAGATCTCCATGGTGAATATTTGGAATATAATGGAGATTCTAGGCTTGCCTATATTAGCAGAGATGTCGTTCTTTCAGACGGTAAGATGATTCTTACAACTCAACAATTAAATTATGACATGGTTAATAAAATTGGGTATTATTCATCTGGAGGACACATAGATAATGGGGACGATCAATTGTTCAGTATACGGGGAACTTATTTTTCAAGAAGTAAGGATTTATATTTTAGAGATAGTGTGAGGCTTAACAATCCCGATTATACAATGGCCAGCGATACCTTAGAGTATAATACTATATCAAAAACTGCTACTTTTTTGGGTCCGACTTACATCTACAGTGAAGAAAACACCATATTTTGTAATTATGGCTGGTATAATACGAAAACAGAGATATCGCAATTCAGTCAAGGAGCTTATATTGAAGGGAAGAGCAACCGACTTTTAGCAGATAGTATGATTTATCAGAGGTTACTTGGTTTTGGTGAAGCGTTTGGCAACATCCATTTCACAGATACTTCCGAGAAAATGTCAATTTTTGGTCAGTATGGCAAGTATCTAAGGTTTCAAAAAGAAACACTTATTACAGGAAACCCAAGAGCAATCAAAAATATAGATGGAGATTCTTTATTTTTTAGAGCGGATACCTTTATTGATTATGCAGATACGACTAATAATCAGAAAAGACTTCTTGTGGCTTTTCATTCAGTAAGAATGTATAAATCAGACATTCAAGCTTATTCGGATTCTCTTGCCTATAATTTTTCGGATAGTTCTATTGGTTTCTTTCAAGAACCTATTCTTTGGACAGATAGCAATCAGATTACGGGGGATACAATCATTGTTTTTAGGAATAAATTGGGCATCGAATACATGGATGTGATTAACAAAGGATTGGTGATAGAAAAAGATCGGAATGGTCTTTTTAATCAAATATCGGGTAGATATATAAAGGCATTGTTTGATGAGGGTCGATTAGATAAAATTTATGTAGACGGAAATGCACAAAGTATTTATTACGCATTAGAGGATTCCACCCAATATTCTGGAGTTAATGAAGTTTTTTGTGGAAACATGATAATCAATCTTGATTCAAATCGAGTAAGATCAATTAAATTTATGGCTCAGCCTAAGGCTATATTTTATCCATTAGAAAAGTTTCCTGAAACAAAAAGTAAAGTACCTGGGTTTAATTGGATGAATGCCCTCAAACCTCAAAAAATAGATTTTTAGTAATTGATTACATTTGCCCCATAATAACAAAGATTATTATCAAAATGAAAAACACTACCATACCTACACTACCTAAGTTTAAATCTGCTGCTGGAAGCAATTTTAGTAAAGAGCTCAGAGCTAATGTTGAGAGTTATTTTAGAAAAGCAGATATTTCTAAGTTCGCAAATGGAGCACTTAAGTTTAAGGCAATTATATTATTGGCCAGTTTCTTTGGTGCTTATGCATTGATTTTATTTTCGGGTTGGTCTGTTTGGTTAATTTGGTCGCTTTGTATTTTTCTTGGATTTGTAAAGGCAGGAATCGGCATGGGTTTGATGCATGATGCAAACCACGGATCATTTTCAAAAAATAGATTAGTTAATAAAATTTTTGGCTATACAGCTGATTTTTTAGGAGTGAGTTCAAGTAATTGGATCAACCAACACAATAAACTTCACCACACTTATACCAATATTTATGAGCACGATGAAGATGTTAATGGTAAAGGACTTTTCCGATTCACAAAAGATGCACCTCGTAGAAAGATGCACCGTTTTCAGCATATTTATTGGACATTTTTTTATGGTTTTTTGACACTAGGCTGGTTCTTTGCAGACATATCTGCGTATTCGAAATACAGAAAGAAAGGGTTGAATAAAAAACAAGGAGTGGATAAAATAAAGGAAGTGCTTACAATCATATTCTTCAAGTTATTGTATGTCTCTTATATGTTTATATTGCCTTATTTAATTTTAGATTTTGCTTTTTGGCAGGTAATTATTGGAGTATTTTTATTAGAATTTGTAGCTGGAATGATATTGTCTGTCATATTTCAGATGGCCCACGTGGTAGATAAATTTGATTTATCTAATCATGATAAATTTGAGGGAACTACAAAAGATGAGTGGACCGTTCATCAGATACACAACACATTTGATTTTGCTGTCAAGAATAAAATTATAACCTGGTATTGCGGAGGGTTAAATTTTCAAGTAATTCACCATTTGTTCCCAACAATATCTCATGCACATTACCCCAAGCTTTATGAGATTGTTAAGGAAACAGCTCGAAAGCATGGGGTAAATTATCAAGAGTTTAAAACATTTAGAGAAGCATTTATATCTCATTTAGTTTTTCTCAAAAAATTGGGTAGCACACAGTTCGCCTAAATACAGGTAGTTGTACTATTTATCAAACAGATACGTTTATAAGTAAACGTATTTTGAGTCAGACAATTAAGTAATTGTCACCTCTTTTGTGGGACACTTAATTATGCGTCTTAAACTGATTGTTTTGTCGAAGTTTACATTTATTTTCATAGCATTTTCATTAGCGGCTCAGCTTCTAGCACCACCTCGTGCATCAAAATACAATGATACAAGCACCTGGGCTGAATCAGTCTTTGACTCTATGACAGTAGATGAAAGACTAGCACAATTGTTCATGATTGAAGTTAGGCCAACTTATGGACCACAACACATAGCTAATGTTGAAAAGACTATTCGCGATCATCAGGTAGGAGGTGTTATTTTTTTCAAAGGAAACCCTACAGAACAAGTTAGATTAACGAACAGATTTCAAGCATTGTCCAAAACTAAAATGCTTGTTGCGATAGATGGTGAATGGGGGCTTGCTATGCGATTATCCAACACTATTTCCTATCCATATCAATTGGGGTTGGGAAGTATTGCTGACGATGAAGTCATTTATGAAATGGGTAGAGAAGTAGGTCGTCAATGTAAACGTATGGGAATCCATGTAAATTTTGCTCCTGTTATTGATGTGAATAATAATCCCAATAACCCTGTTATCAATTATCGGTCTTTTGGTGAAGACCCCATTAAGGTTAGTCAAAAAGGATGGGCGTATGCAAAGGGGATGCAAGACGAGGGAATTATTGCCTGTGCTAAGCATTTTCCGGGGCATGGTGATACAGATGTGGACTCGCATAAAGATTTGCCTGTTATTAATCATTCGATGGATAGGTTAAGGTCTGTTGAATTTAAGCCATTTGAATATTTGATTGATAAAGGTGTAATGTCAGTAATGACGGCTCATCTGTATATTCCGGCGATTGATAGTACTAAAAATATTGCCATGAGCATTTCAGATAAGGCAATTAATGGCTTGTTAAGAAGAGAATTTGGCTTTAGGGGACTTTCATTTACAGATGCCTTAAACATGCAAGGCGTAGCAAAATATCATCCCAACGGTGAGTTAGAGCTAAAAGCACTGATGGCGGGTAACGACATTTTATTGGCCCCTGGAGACATACCAAAAGCTAAAAAATTGATTAAAGAAGCTATGACAGATGGTCGGTTAAGTGAAGATTATGTATGGGGTAAAGTTCATAAAATTTTGAACTATAAACATACAATGGGATTAGATGTGTTTACTCCAATTTCAGAACATCATGTAATCAAGGATTTAAATAATACGTCAGCTAAGTTCATTAATTATCAGTTAGTTGAGCAGGAGCTGTGTCTCCTCAACGATACAAATTCAATTATCCCCATTAGAAAAGATGAAAACAAATCTGTATTGTCTATTGCAATAGGAAATGGGTCCATTAATTCCTTTCAAAAAGAATTAGAAAAACTCGGTAACGTAGATTCAAAGAGTATCAATAAGAGTGCCTCGGTAAGTCAATTCAAAACATTGAAAGAGTTAACAAGTCGCTATGATTTAGTTATTGTATCGCTTCACAATACAAGTAAATATCCACCTAATTTTGGTATTACAGGACAGACAGCTAATTTTTTAAATCAAATTGGACA
>JAQWZS010000039.1 GCA_029253325.1 Bacteroidia bacterium | reverse complement strand
ATTCAATCTATCATGAGATAAACCACATGAATCTTCAATGATTTTTAAAATTTTTTGTAAAGGTTCGTTATAGCATTTAAAAGAAATACGCTTATTAACAAGGTTTTGAAGTTTATAATTAAAGTGAACACTTGTTTGATTTTCAATTGAGTCTATACATTCTAATAAATAACCAGAAAAACTTAACGTCACTCTATTATCATATTCAAATGTCTGAGCATTTGATGATAAAGCAATGAAAAATAATATGATTAAACCAATTTTATTCAACGACTACGAAGGTCGTAAATTGATTACTTCAAAACAATGGAATTGTCAATTAAAACAAAATTATTACCAGAGATCTGATTTAAAATTTTGATGCAATTTTTAAGATCATTTTTAGGAAGAGATACTGAATAAAAACCCTTCAAGAGGCTAGGTTTGATGTGATGATTTACATCATAAATGAGATCAATTTGAGCTAAGATATTAGCAAGAGTTGTATTTTTACAAATAACATAACCATCGTTAGTCATTGAAATATTTGAGGTAGTTTTAGTAATTTCATTAGATGATGAAATAAGTATATCTCCAGATTTGAGACGATATTCTTGATTACTTTGAATGTAAGACAATTTACCATCAAAAAGTTCAACTGAGACAGATTGTTCATCTTCATTTACAGAAACTTTAAATTGAGTACCATGAACGATAACATCTCCTATAGTTGTGTGTACAATGAATTTTTTGTTGCTTTCAACAACATCAAAATAAGCTTCACCTAAAAGTGTAACCTCACGATTTGAGGAGTTAAAGCCGTTTGGTAAAATTAGTTTAGAGTTTGGATTTAAGATTACTTGACTATGATCATCCAGCACATAATTTTCAGCATATTGGGATGTTTCGAAATTTGACTCTTTCGAAATAAAATTCCAAGTTACGATTGTGAGTATAGCAATAATGATTGTGCTTGCGGCTACATTGACAAAACTAGATTTAGATAGAAAATAATGTGGTTTGTCTGTGATTTTAGGCTCAAAACTTTTCCAGGAATGATTTACACTTTCAGATTCATAGCTAAGTGAATTTGTCACTTCCCAAATTGATCTATAAACATCAAATTCTTTCCTCAATAGAACATTTGTATCCATTTCTTGAACAAACAATGCAAGATCCTCTGAAGACATGCTATTTGTCAAGTATTGAATAATTTTATGTTCTAATTCCGTAGACATTTATAAGTAACTGTTTACCGTAGATTTTAAGTGTGAGAGTGTACGCTGGTTGTGTTTGCTCTCATTGAGCCAAGCATTCACGTCGTCTGTTTCTTTTCTGGTACATTTACCAAACAAGAATTTCAAGAGTATATTCGATTCCCAAATCATAATTATAATTCTTCTATACTTGTTTATACAATGATTTATTAATCTACCCTTATTCATTTATTAATTTTTTTCTGAATATTTTTAATGCTTTAGTAATTTGAGCTTCAACCGTCTTGATTGATATATCCAAAAGCGATGCTATTTCCTTGTTAGAAAGCTGATCTATTCGACTCATAGCAAACACTTGCTTACATTTTGAAGGCAAATCATTCATTATTTGTTGAATAATTATATCCTGTTCTTTTTCCAAAAGCGAATGATCCGTCTCAAAATCGCTCAATGTATCTAATTTTTCATCAAATACAGTCACTAACTTATTTTTTTTAATATAGTTGATGGATCTATTTTTAACAGCAGTATAGAGGTAGGTTTTCAAGTTACTATCTAGTTTTAGTCTATTCTTTTTATTCCAAACTGATAAAAAAACATCATTGACTAACTCAACTGAATCTTCAGAACTTCTTGTAAGGTAGTATGCATAATTAATAAGAGACGGTTGGAATCTCTTGTATAGTTTTTCGAATTGGATACTTTTTTTCACTAAGTTTTAGATTTATTCTAAAAAGTCAAAATTAATAAACATTAGAAGTAAATTCTTATACTTTTGATTTATGATTAATGTTATAACTTTAAAAAGAATTTTTGCCTGTGTAGTATTCTGTATTTTATTTGATTTTTTCGGGGCAACTAAATCTTATGGTCAGAATAAAGAAAAAATAAACCTAATTAGATATGATTACATGCATCAGACGGGAGGCACTAGCACTAAATATTATTTCAAAACTTCTTCAGAACAGGATGAAGAGTATAGAAAAGTTGGCTTATATGGCAGGAGATTAAAAAAATTCATTGAAAATAAAGAAGTAACAGGAGAACCTATCACCTATCTTAATCGTGCTAGAACTAGAGGGATTATAGGTACATCATTAATAATTGTAGGAGCAGGAATAGTTGGTAATGCTTTCATTGGTAATGTTTTTAATGATAAAGATATAAATCTAATAACTCCAATGGCGATTGGTTTTGGAATAGCTATTCCAGGTGCTTTCTTTGGTAAATCCTCCAATAAGCAAATTGAAAAAAGTATTGAGAGTTTTAATGGAGAGCCTATAATTTGGCAAAATATAAGAAGAAGAAAAAGGAAGTAGATTAATATTTTGTGAGAAACCTAATTTTTCCACTTTTATGTTTTGATTAAAGCTTTAAAAGAAAACTACTATCAATTAGGAATACATGACATAAATTTTAAATTTGCATTCCTTTTAAAGAAAGGTCGGATGGCCGAGTGGCTAGGCAGAGGTCTGCAAAACCTTTTACACCGGTTCGAATCCGGTTCCGACCTCTCCTAATTATCCTATTTTACAATTATTCTTTAGCTCTAATTAAGGCCTCCAACTCTTATCCAGAACTATAACTTAACTTTTGAAATAATTATTTATAAAATATTCCATCAAAAAGGGGGGGATGAAAATTCATCCCCCCCTTCGGTTTTTCTTTAAATTTAAAGTTGGTTATTGGTCATCTCTTCGGATAACGTCAAATTTACCTTTTGTAATATTTACACTTTGACCAGTTCTGCCATTCTTAACAGTGCCTGAAAAAGTTCCTTTGATATGTTCACCAATAGCTCCATATTCTGTCACAACGATGGTCATTGTACTTCCTGATGCACTATATTCTTCACGTCTAATAGTACCTTCTTCTCCAGCTCCTGCCTGGAAATCAACAACAGAACTTCCTTCCTCAGTTACAAATGTCCCAGTAGATTCACCAGGGAATGTGATATTAAAACTAGCATCACCGTAATTTTGATCATTACCGAAAACACTTATGTAAGTGCTTGTCTCACTGGTGGTGTATTCACCAAAAGTACGATCAACTTCTTCGTTGAGTTTAAATAATTCTAATCCAATCTGAATTTGATTTTCAATCGTTACTGTTGGTGTAGAATCTTGAGTATTGTTTGTAGGCGTTGTGTTTGTATCATCTCCACAACCTGTAGTCATTGTCAATGCTGCCGCACTAACTATTAATAATATTAAGCTTAAATTTTTCATTTTATTTTTTAAATAATTTAACAAATGTACAAACGAATTTTTATCTGGTACAATTTCAAAATGGATAATCTCTAAAACAATCAAAAGATGACATTTGACTGATTTTTAACAATTTTTGTTTCACTGCTAGAAATTATTTTACCATCTGATTTGCCAATGTAAATTAGTTGATTTCCATTACTAACGAGATATGACGATTCTGGCAAAGCAATTACTTTCTGATCAGGGTTCGCAGCAAGAAACTCTGTAAGTCGCTGTATTCTAGATTCTCCTCCATGATCTGGAATAGACTTTTCAGTGAAATGCGGGTTAATCTGAAAAGGAATAAGGCTTAGTGAATCAAAACTTTTAGGTTCAACAATTGGCATATCATTCGTAGTGCAAATGGTGGGCGAAGCAATATTCGAACCAGCACTCCATCCTACATAGGGTACTTCATTCGCAACTACTTGTTGGATGGTTTCTACAAGATCAAGTTGTTGTAGCATTTTGAGCAAATGAAAAGTATTCCCCCCTCCTACAAATATTGCACTTGAATCTTTAAGAGCATTTTTCTTATCATCAAAATCATCCAAATTAGTAACTTGAATATCAGAGGATGACAATGCATGATTTACTTTTTTTGTATAATCATCATACGAAAACCCAACGCCTGCATATGGGATAAATATAACGGATGAAGGATCTTTCACAAATGAAGTAATTGTACTAGAGCACCATTGCATATAAGGCTCACCGTAATTAGTACTATTACTTAGTAAAAGTAAATTCAACTGAAATAATTTTATTTAACGATATCTAAAAGTTCTACCTCAAATAATAGTGTAGAACCAGCTGGAATAGGTCCTGTTCCACGATCACCATAGGCTAAATCAGAAGGAATAACTAACTCCCATTTTGAACCAACGTTCATCATCATTAAGGCCTCGGTCCATCCTTTAATAACCTGATTAGTAGCAAATTCTGCAGGTGTACCACGATCAATTGAACTATCAAATACTGTCCCATCAATTAACTTACCCGTGTAATGTACCTTTACTTTATCACCCTCATTTGGAATTTCACCCGAACCTTTGGTAATGACTTTATACTGCAAACCTGATTCTGTCACTTGTACTCCCTCTTTGGTCAAATTTTTTGCTAAAAATGCATCACCCTCTTGACGGACAACAGCACTTTGTTCTTGCTTTAGTTTTGTGAAATAGGTACTCATAAAATCACTTGCTAACTCATCACTAATCTCGGATTCTTTTCCGTCAAATACACGCTGAATTGCTGTCAAAAATGATATTCTGTCAAGCTCTGTTTGACCTGTATTACTTTTCAAACCTTTAGCATAATTGTACCCCAATAAATAACTTACGGTATCTAATTGAGTAGATAACTCTGTATCAACGGAGGTATCGATTGTTTCTTGTGTTTGGCAAGCAACTAATGTTAATGCAATACCAAAAATTATTAATTTATTCATATTTATTATTTTATTTAAGTTCAAGCGTCTAATTTTAAATCTTTATACAATTCAGAACGTCTTACTTTTAAATCATCGTCTTCTCTGTAAGAGTCATAATCTGTCTTTTTATTAACTGTACCATTAGGACTAATTTCTATAATACGATTAGCAATGGACTGAATGAATTGATGATCATGGGATGTAAACATGGCTGTCCCCTTGTAATCTTTCAAACTGTTATTAAAAGCTGTGATTGATTCTAAATCTAAGTGATTCAGAGGTTCATCTAACATCAAAAAATTAGGATTAGATAACATGAGTTTTGATATCATGCACCGAACCTTTTCTCCACCACTAAGTACGTTACATTGCTTCAAGGCTTCTTCTCCACTAAATAACATCTTGCCTAAAAATCCTCGAATGAATGTTTCATCTTTTTCCTCAGAATACTGACGTAACCAATCTACTAAGCTTAACGATGACTGAAAATACTCATCGTTATGATTAGGCAAGTATGCTTGGTTAATGGTGATTCCCCACTCAATTTCTCCGCTATCAGGTTCAATCTCACCATTTAAAACCTGGTAGAATTTAGAGGTGATTATGCTATGCTTTGAGAATAGAAAAACCTTGTCTCCCTTAGTTAGGTTAAACGAAATATTCTCAAAATATGGAGCTAAAGTAAGATTCTTAACATTAAGAATTTGATCTCCAGCTTCTCGTTCTTGAACAAAAATAATAGCGGGATATTTTCTGCTGGATGGTTTAATTTCTTCTAGGTTCAAATTATCCAACATTTTTTTGCGAGAAGTAGCCTGCTTGGATTTTTTTACATTAGCACTAAATCTAGCAATGAATTCTTGTAGTTCTTTCTTACGTTCTTCAGCCTTTTTATTTTGGTTTTGTTGTTGTCTAAGGGCTAATTGAGAACTTTCATACCAAAACGTATAATTACCTCCAAATTGATTAATTTTATTAAAATCAATATCTACTACTTGAGTACAAACCGAGTCTAAAAAATGTCGATCATGCGATACTACGATTACTAGATTAGGAAAATTTAATATAAAACTCTCCAACCATGATACAGTTTCAATATCAAGGTCATTGGTAGGCTCATCCATTACTAGGATGTCTGGACTACCAAATAAAGTCTGAGCAATTAGTACACGAACCTTTTCATTGTTACTGAGGTCCTTCATCAACATGTGATGCTTCTCTGTTGGAATACCCAAACCACCTAATAGTTCACCGGCCTCACTTTCAGCCATCCAACCGTTCATTTCCGCAAATTTTTCTTCTAATTCAGATGCTTTAATCCCATCCTCCTCAGAGAAATCAGGTTTAGCATAAAGCTCGTCCTTTTCGAGCATAATATCGTACATCTCTTTATGTCCCATCATTACAGTGTGCAATACAGGGTGTTCGTCATAACCAAAGTGATCTTGGCTCAAGACAGCCATTCGCTTACCTTTTTCAATAGAAACATGACCAGAAGTTGATTCCATTTCCCCTGTAAGTACCTTTAAAAAAGTAGATTTACCAGCACCGTTAGCACCGATAATACCATAACAATTATTGGTATTGAATTTTAGGTTTACTTCATCGAACAAAACCCGCTTACCAAAACGAATGGATAAATCACTGACTGCAATCATACTTTGCTATTATTTATGCTAAAGGGTGCAATATTAAGGTTTTAGATTGTTAAAATAAATAAAGAAGTAACCTATAATTTTAGATATATTTGCATCACACAATTAAGGAACATAAAAATGGCTTCACTTTTAAATTTTCTAATGCTTTTGCCATAGCACATTGTTCCTAAAAATACTATTTATAATACAATGAACATTTTCGTAGCAAGTTTACCATTTAGTGTAGACGACCAAGAATTAAGAGAACTTTTTGAGCCTTATGGTGAAGTATCATCATCTAAGGTCATCTTTGACAGAGAAAGAAATCGATCCAAAGGATTTGGTTTTGTAGAAATGGCTGATGAGGCCGCTGCACAAACAGCAATAACTGAACTTAACGAATCTTCTTTTCAAGGAAGAGATATCGTAGTAAAAGTTGCAGAAGAAAGACCTCAACGCAGTAACAGATATTAATTTTATAAACTTTTAAAATTAAAAAAGCTCCCATAATTTGGGGGCTTTTTTTTTAAAAGACTTGACTCGGTATTTAATTTACCAATATTTTCACCACTAAATAGAAATGGTTATTTTTATAGGATTTCAACAAATGTTGTTAACATAAAATTCCAGCTGATTAGTTATGCTGTCCCAGCTAAACCGTTGGTGTGCAATAGTTAAGCCTTTCTCTCCTACCTGACGTCGTTGGTCAACATCAGAAAGTAATTGATTAACTTGATGAATAAAATCATTGGATTCTTTAGCCATAATTACACCATCTCCACTTTTAATTTGAAGACCAGCGAAGCCTATGTGTGTGCAAACAACTGGTACACCCATCGCCATAGCTTCTAGTACTTTGTTTTGTGTACCTGCTCCAAACCGAAGCGGTGCTATGAGAATAGAAGAGAAACGATACAAGTCTGATATATCTGGCACAAATCCCGTAATCTCAATTCGAGAGCTTTGTAATTTGAGTATTTCCTCGACGGGTCGCTGACCTGCAATGACCAACTTAACAGAAGGATTATTATTTTTTATACTAGGCCACAACTCTTTGACAAAATATAGCACTGCATCTACATTAGGAGCATAATCCATATTACCCGTAAATAGCAATGTATTATTAACCGAATAATCATGTCCTTCTTTTACATCAAATGTTTCTAAATCTACACCATTCAATAATATATCAATATTATTGACTTGATGTAATTTCTCAAGGTATTTTTTGTCTTCTACAGAGCACACCAACACCTTATTATATTTCTTTATAACCTGCTCTGCTTTAGTTAATCGTTTGATCTCGATTCTGTCAATTAAACGATTAATAAATGGTCTTTCTGTCTCACTCCGTCTTTTAAAATAAAGTGAAAAAGCATCTGGTAAATCTAAAATTTTGGGAATAGTTAAGTCAGCTGTATATTGACTCATTCGCAAGTGTTGAGTATGTACCGCATCAATGGCATAATGATCGACTGCCCAACTCACTAAACGTTTCATTTTAAGACTTTTGAAATAAGCTAATTGCAATGGTATACTTGAAAATAATGCAGGAACACAATTTAATACAGACCTCCAACGAGGGAGATAAACCAATTCAACTTCATTAAAAAAAGGTGTAATCTCCTTAAGGTAAGTTAGTTCGTCTCTTTTCTCATAAAAAGTAACTAAATAAAGTGTATGTTTTTTGGCTAATCTTCGAGTAAGATTATAAATTTTAAGCTTATCTCCCCTGAAGGGTGGATAAGGAAATCGATTAGCAACAAACAAAATATTCACCGTTGCGAAGATACAAGAGGTATTTGTATTATTAGCATTGTGATTTAATGTGTTTTGAGTAGTATCATTACCTTTGCATACAAGAAATGAATAATTTTCAATTAAATAGCATTGAAGAGGCCATTGAAGAAATTCAAAATGGCAAAATGATCATTGTAGTAGATGACGAAGATCGTGAGAATGAGGGCGATTTTCTAACAGCAGCTCGCAATGTTACTACTGAAATGGTAAATTTCATGGCTACTGAAGGTCGTGGGCTGATTTGTGTACCGCTAACTGAGGAACGTTGTGATGAATTAAATCTTGATTTGATGGTTGGAAAAAATACAGCCCAATTTGAGACACCATTTACTGTATCAGTAGATTTAATAGGTCATGGAACAAGTACAGGAATTTCTGCTTATGATCGGTCTATGACCATTCAAGCTCTAGTAAATCCAGATACAAACCCAAAAGAATTAGGTAAGCCAGGTCACATTTTCCCTTTAAGAGCTCGCACAGCAGGCGTATTAAGAAGAGCAGGACATACTGAGGCTGCTATAGATTTATCTCGTCTTGCTGGATTTGAACCTGCAGGATGTATTGTTGAGATTATGAATGAAGACGGTACAATGGCTCGCTTACCAGACTTAATGAAGGTTGCCAAGAAGCATAATATGAAAATTGTCTCCATTGCTGACCTAATCGAATATCGTTTGAAACATGAAAGTCTAATAGAACGACAAATAGATGTTCAAATGCCGACTAATGATGGATCTTTCGACTTAGTTGCTTACAAACAAACAAGTAACGGTATGGATCATCTAGCTTTAGTAAAGGGGAAATGGAAAGATGACGAACCAATCTTGGTTAGGGTTCATTCAAGCTGCTTGACTGGTGATATATTTGGAAGTTGTCGATGCGACTGTGGTGAACAACTTAAAAAAGCCATGCAAACCATTGAAGATGAAGGTAAAGGAGTGATTGTATATATGAATCAAGAAGGACGTGGAATTGGTCTGCTGAATAAATTAAAAGCATACAAATTACAAGAAAGTGGAATGGACACAGTAGAAGCAAATTTGGAATTAGGATTTCAGATGGATGAGAGAGATTATGGTGTAGGAGCTCAAATACTTCGTGATTTAGGTGTTCGTAAAATTAAGCTAATGAGTAACAATCCTAAAAAGAGAAAAGGATTAATAGGTTATGGACTTGAAATTGTAAAAAATGTTGCTTTACAAGTCGATCCAAACCCACATAATGAAAATTATTTGACTACCAAAAAGGAAAAAATGGGACACGACCTTTAACCCATTGCTATCCATAAATCATAAAACGACTCAAAATTGCTACACATACAAAACGTTTCATTTGAATTTGGAGGAAACTATCTATTCAGAGACATTGATTGGTTTATAAAACCGAGAGAACGAATCGGACTTATTGGTAAAAATGGAGCGGGTAAATCTACCCTACTCAAATTAATCATGGGAAAATATGATGTGAGAGAAGGTTCTATCAATAAATCAGGGGGTATTAATCTTGGGTATTTATCTCAAGACATGATTAGTGAAGATGGAAATCAAACCATCCTAGAACATGCCAAACAAGCATTCAAACGTGCACTTTTTATTCAAAGTGAACTCGAATCGCTTTATGCATTAATGGAAACTGATCCAAGTGAGGAAAATATTCAAAAAATGGCTGACTACCAGGAAGAATTTGATGCATTGGATGGTTATAATATCGATAATAAAACTGCAGAAATATTAGAGGGCCTAGGTTTTAAAACTGTAGATTTAAATCGTCCCATGAAAGAATTTAGTGGTGGATGGCGTATGCGTGTTGTATTGGCTAAAATGTTATTGGAAGAACCAGACATAATGCTGATGGATGAGCCCACGAATCACTTAGATCTACCTAGTATTGAATGGCTTGAGGGGTACTTAAGTAATTATCCGGGTAGTGTAGTTATTGTTTCTCATGACCGAGAATTTCTAAATAAAATGATCAACAAAACTGCAGAATTGAGTAATAACAAGCTGTATTTGTGGGATGGCAACTATGATTTCTACCTAAAAGCCAAAGTTGAACGAGACGACTTAATAAGCAGACAAGCAGCTAATCAAAATCAATACATAAAAGAACAAGAAAAATTCATCAATCGATTTAAAGCAAAAGCCAGTAAAGCAAAAGCTGTTCAATCTCGAATTAAAATGGTAGATAAGATTGAACGAATTGTTGAAATTGATGAGGATAAATCAAATTTAAAAATTGATTTTAAGGTCAGTAAACCGAGCGGGAAAGTAGTTATGGATCTTAATGAGATTCACCAAGGATTCAATAGCCAAACACTTTTTGATGGAGTAAATCGAGAAATTGTTCGAGGTGATAAAATTGCTCTTATTGGTGCTAATGGAACTGGTAAATCTACATTTTTAAGCATTATCGCTAACGAAATTGATTTTAATGGCCAGCGAAAGGAAGGTCATCAGGTAATATCTTCATTTTATGCTCAACATCAACTTGAAAGTTTACATCTAGATTACGAAATTTTAGAGGAACTACAATACGACGCCCCTCACAAAACAGAGATGGAATTACGTAATATGTTGGGATGTTTTTTGTTTGGAGGAGATGATGTATTTAAAAAGATTAAAGTTCTGAGTGGTGGAGAAAAAGCACGGGTATCGCTTGCTAAAACACTAGTTTCTGAGGCTAATTTTCTTCTCTTAGATGAGCCTACTAATCATCTAGATATTGATTCAATAGAAATTATAATTGAAGCACTTAAGCGATATGAAGGCACCCTTATTTTTGTATCTCATAATCGCTATTTTATTGAAAAATTAGCCAATAAAGTATGGTGGATTGAAGAGCAAGATGTGAAGGAATATCCAGGAGATTATACTGAGTATTTATATAAAATTCATCAATCTCAAAAACCAATCGATTCTAACATTAGTAAAAGAAAGACTCAAAAATCAAATGAAAACAAAACTTCCAAAGACTCATGGAAGCAAAAAGATGAAAAAGAAGACAAACTCAAAAAACTCCAAAAGAAATTAGATCAAAAAGAAGAACAATTGGCAAACACTCAGAACCATCTTCAAACCCTAGAAGAAAAACTCAATACAATTGAAACTACTAACCAAGACGAATATGTTAACTTAAGCAATGAATATTCTAATACATTAACACTTGTCAATCAGTTAACTCAAGAATCTGAAAAACTGATGGAAGAAATTATTGCATTGGAATAGCTCCTTGTAGAATTACAAGTTATCAAAAAAATAATTACTCACCTTTTCATATAAGTGTACCCGATCTTTACCCCTAACATTATGCTTATGATGAGGATATACAAAATAATCCAATTGGACTCCCTTTTTAATGGCAGATTCAATGTATTTTAAGCTGTGTTGCCATAAGACCACGTCATCCAAACCACCATGAATCATAAGCAATTTTCCTTGTAAACTATCTAAATGATTTATCAAATTTGTTTTAGCATATCCCTCTGGATTTTCTTCTGGAGTATCCATATATCTTTCTGTGTACATTACCTCATAAAGTGACCAATCTATAACAGGTCCACCAGCTACACCCACTTTAAATACACCTGGATGACGGCTCATCATGCTCGTAGTTATAAATCCTCCATAACTCCATCCATGAATCCCTAATCGATTAGAATCCACCCATGTTTGAGCTTTTAACCAATTCACACCAGTTAATTGATCCATCATTTCTTTTTCGCCACTATTTCTAAAAATACTACTCTCAAATTCAAAACCTCGATTAGCACTTCCTCTCCCATCAATGCTAAATACTACATAGCCCTGCTGAGCCATATATTGATACCAGAGATTAGCTCCTCCCATCCAACGATTCGTGATGAGTTGAAGGTGTGGTCCGTTGTATAAATAAACTACAACAGGGTATTTCTTAGCAGAATCAAAATCAACAGGTTTAAAAACACGATAATGTAAGTCTTCTCCATTTTCACCCTTTAACTTACCAATATCCATTTTACCAAGTTTATAATCTTTGAGCGGGTTATCAGCCTTATATAAAATTTCACTAATTGTACCATTTGCATCAATTAAACGAACCTCTCTGGGATTACTCGTACTAGAAAAATTATCTATAAAAAGTGTATTATTTTCATTAGCAACTATAGAATGATAACCTGAATCACTAGATAATTTGGTTATTTTACAATTTTTAAGACTCACTTTATAGAGGTGTCTTTCTATGGGGCTATCTTTTGTAGCAGTAATAAAAAGGTATTTACCATCCTCGGACACTCCATGATAATCAATGACAATCCAATCTCCTTCTGTTACTTGTTTAATAAGTTTACCATCATCTGAATATAAATACAAGTGATTATATCCATCACGCTCACTCCACCATAGAAATTTAGATGGATCATCATCTAAGAATTCGGCTGGGTGTTCTGGTTCAACATATCGGTCATTTTCTTCTTCGAATAGAGTTTTAATAAAATCACCAGAAGTTGCATCATATTTATTTAACCACATATGATTTTGAGCTCTATTTACGATAGCAATTAATAGGTATTTTTCGTCCGGTGTCCAAGATATATTTGTTAGATACTGCTCTTTATCTCCAGTAGTTTTGATAGTAATTGGATCCGAATCATCATACATATTTTTAACTTTAACTACAACATGATGACTTTTAGCTCCTGCAGTTGGATACCTAAGCATATTTGCTGTAGCTGGTGTGTCGGATAGCTCATACAATGGATACTCCGAAACCATTCGCTCATCCATTTCATAATATGCTAATTTACGATATTTTGGAGAGGGGAATAAACCATCTGTTATTCCAAATTCGCTTCGATGCACACTCTCACCGATTACTATTCCATCAATATTTGAAGTAATCGCATGATTAATTTCTTTTACACCATAAGCCAAACCATTCTCTACATGAGCCATATAACCTGAAGCATCAGGGAATAGCAATGGATTAGATATACCACTATATATCTCGAAAGGAAGAACACTCGAGGTTTTCAAATCAATATTATAAATAAAAACTCGTTTACCAGTAACAAATTGAAACTCACTTTTAGAAACCCATTGAGCACTGGGTAATCTCTTTAATTTAAGACTATCTGGCAATGATCTATTTAAATCTTCTAGTGTTATTTTTATAATCCTTCCTTTCGGGATTCGAATTTCTTGAACCTCTATGAGCGACTCTCCTTCATGCATTCGAACTTGAGAGAAAGACTCACCTCCTGGCATCCACTGCAGATCATACAAGCCTTTGGGGTACAAGTGATAACCTAATATAGCATCATCAATCGTTAGCATCTTATCTTGAGACCAACTAATAAGAGTAGAAAATATTAATAATAAGGAAAACGTGTTTTTCATTTAGCAAATATGCGGAATAATTAATCATAAGTATCTAAAATTTTTTAATCAAATAGACAAATACAAACGAATCTTCAAAAATGAAATAATCCCTTGAATCTATAAAAATGGACAATTATGTGGTTGTAATTTCAAATAAATTAAGGATATGAATTATCTTTGTAGGTATAATATTACCTTTTAATTATTAATGTCTAAGTCACAAGAAACCTACAGCAAAAAAGAAAAAGAGAAAAAACGTTTGAAGAAACGTAAAGAGAAGCAAGAAAAAAGAGCTGAACGAAAAGCAGCATCTAAGGGGGGTGGATTAGATAACATGATGGCTTACATTGACGAAAATGGTGATATTTCTGACACTCCACCAGATCCAGAGAAAAAAGTAGAGTTTGAACTAGAAGACATCGTTACGAGTGTTCCAAAACAAGAGGCTTTTGATATGGATGCAGTTCGTGAAGGGAAAATTGATTTCTTTAACACTGACAAAGGATTTGGTTTTATTAAAGAATCAGGTACTGGCGATAGTTATTTCGTTCATTACAAAGGACTTACTGAAGACGTGGATGAAGGAAATAAAGTGTCTTTTCAACTAGAAAAAGGTATGAAAGGACTAAATGCAATCAATGTCAAAAAGATTTAGTAAATCATTTCGATTTAATTAAACTCTCTCATTCATTGGCTTTTAAGATTTAAAACTACTACTAACGATTAACTCTTTAGTGCCGTGTGTCCACGAGTAGAATCCCTCACCAGATTTCACTCCCCTCTTCCCTGCATTTACCATATTTACTAATAAAGGGCATGGAGCGTATTTTGGATTACCAAAACCATCATATAAAACTTCTAGAATTGCTAGACAAACATCTAAGCCTATAAAATCAGCTAGTTGAAGTGGTCCCATTGGATGAGCCATACCTAACTTCATCACAGTGTCAATATTTTGTACTTCACCCACCCCTTCATGTAAAGTCCAAATAGCTTCATTAATCATTGGCATTAAAATACGGTTAGCAATAAAACCTGGATAATCATTGGCCATTGCTGGTACTTTCCCAATTGATTTTGATAAGTCTTCAATAGAACTAGTCACCTCATTTGATGTACTGTATCCATTAATAATTTCAACTAACTTCATAACAGGAACAGGATTCATAAAGTGCATTCCAATAACTTTGTCTGGACGTTGAGTTTGAGACGCAAGCTCAGTAATGCTAATCGATGAAGTATTGGAAGCAAGAATACAATGACTTGGAGCATATGCATCCATGTCTTTAAATATTTCAAATTTTAATTCTTTATTTTCTGTAGCCGCCTCAACAACAAGATCAGCATGCTTAACACCTAATTCCAAGGAAGAAAACGTAAGAATATTATTAAGGGTATTTTCTTTATCTGACGCTTTAATTTTTTCTTTAGCTATCATTCTATCTAAGTTCTTGGAAATGGTAATTAAAGCCTTTTCGAGAGCACTTTCATTGATATCCACCAATGAAACAGAATAACCATTTTGTGCAAAAACGTGAGCGATTCCATTACCCATTGTACCTGAACCTATAACTGATATGTTTTTCATAATTGTGATTGTATTAAATGACTACGAATTTAAGCTTATTTCTAAAAGTTATATTGAAGTGTGAATCCATTATACATTCCCAGTCCTGGTCTATTAGCATAGACGTTAGGAATTAATTTTAAACTCAAATCCTCATTAAGATTGAACTCTTTAAGATGTGCATCAACATTAGCATCAATAGCCTGCAATGCATATAAAACAACAAATCCTATGAGCGATAAGTCTCTGTATTTTCTATGAAAATCTCGATCACTTTTAACTGCAGCTTCTGATCGATTTGGATACAAATCAACGGTAGTTGAATCTCCATCAATTTTTGCTGCATATATAGTTTGATACTTGGAAAGACTATCTCTATTGAAGTCATACATATAAGCAAGACCAACAAAACCTCCATACACGATTCCAGCCTTCAAATACCTTTTATTATAAATTTGACCAGCACCAGGAATTGCAAGTGCGAGAATGGTAGCTTTTCTTGGATTATTCCAAGATTTTATTCCTTTTAAATTATTAATGGACTTAGAACTATCATTCGATAATTTATACTCATCAGAATAAGGTTGCTGAGCAAACGCATAGAGTGATAAATTTAAAAGAAATAGAATAGAGAATACAAATCTCATATTTCACAAATTTACTTAAACCATCTTATTGAGTATGGCTTCTAACTCTTCTTTGGATGAAAAGTTAATAATGATCGATCCATTATTGTTTGACCGCGACTTAAACTTAATCGAAGTATTCAGGTGTTTTGAAATTCTTTCTCGTTGAGCAAGGTAGTCTGTAAAATCAAAAAAGCGATCGGATGATTTAGTATAAGTTCCTCCAAGATTTTCTCTCTCTTCTTTCACCATTTCTTCAACTTGCCTAACCGATAAGCTACTATTTACGGCAGATTTAAAAATTTGAAACTGTCGTTCAGTATCTTTAACATTTACTAGAGCTCTTGCATGTCCCATCATAATATGTCCCTCTTTAATCGCTAACTGGATCTCATCAGGAAGTTTTAATAACCTTAAATAGTTATTTACTGTGCTACGTTTCTTACCAACACGCTCCCCGAGCTCTTCTTGTTTAAGGCCACATTCTTCGAGCAAACGTTGATATGATAAAGCAACCTCAATGGCATTAAGATTTTCACGTTGTATATTCTCAATTAATGCCATCTCCAACATTTGTTGGTCATCTGCCAATCTTATATATGCTGGTATATGTGATCGTTGAGCTAAAATAGAAGCACGTGTTCTTCTCTCACCACTAATAATTTCATATTTTTCATACCCAACCTTTCTGACAGTAATGGGTTGAATAATACCATGAACTTTTATTGATTCAGCAAGTTCGTTCAAAGCTTCCTCATCAAACTCAATACGAGGTTGAAAAGGATTCGCAATAATTTGATTTATCTTTATTTCGGCTATACTATGTAAAGCTTTGGGTTCAATGCTCGTTATATCAGTGTCTGCATTTTCTAGCAACGCACTTAAACCTCTACCTAATACTTTTTTACTCATTTATTGAATTATCCTTTCTTCTTCACTAATTTTAGTAAGTCCATTTTTTTGGAGTAATTCACGAGCTAAATTTAAATAGCCGACACTCCCTGTGGCTGTAGCATCATGCTCTAGTACAGGTAAACCAAAACTAGGAGCCTCACTTAATGTTGTATTTCTTTTAATGATTGTATCAAAAACTAATTGCTGAAAATGTAACTTTACTTCTTCAACAACCTGATTGCTCAATCTTAATCTAGAATCATACATCGTCAATACTAAACCTTCTATCTCAAGTCTAGTATTAATACTACGTTGAACAATCTTAATTGTGTTTAAGAGCTTACCCAAACCTTCTAAAGCAAAATACTCACACTGAACAGGTATAAGAACAGAATCTGACGCTCCCAATGCGTTGGTAGTAATTAATCCAAGAGAAGGAGAACAGTCTATAATGATAAAATCATAACTGTCTTTTATCTTATCCAAAAGCCTATTCAAAATCCGTTCGCGATTTGGTAAATCAATCATTTCTATTTCAGCACCAACTAAATCTATATTCGCTGGAAGGATTTTTAAATAATCATACTTAGTATCTAGTATAGCATCCGTAGGGTTTAGGTCTTGAACCATTAACTCATACAATCCAAGACGAATATTTTTAGGATCAAACCCTAAGTGTGAAGTTGAATTTGCTTGTGGGTCTGCATCAATTAATAGAACACGATTCTCAAGAACTGAGAGACTGTATGCTAAATTGATGGCGGTGGTTGTCTTTCCTACTCCACCCTTTTGATTGGCTACACAAATGGTTTTTGACATATATTAATTTTTTAAAGTTCGAAAGTTTGATTGATTAAAGGTAAAATAAGAGTAAGTCCAGCACCAGAAAATTGATCGTAAGCATATTTGTGATCTATTTCAATGGGTGGAAAAGTATCAAAATGCATACCTATAATTTTTTTACAGTCTATTAATTTTGATGATTTCACAGCATCTTCTATACCCATTGTAAAATTGTCACCAATAGGAAGAAAAGCGAAGTCTAAATTGAAACTTAACGGGATTAATTGCATATCTAACGTGAGTGCAGTATCTCCTGCATAGTAAAAACTTGATTCAGAAGTTTGTATTATAAACCCAGCAGCATTTCCAGCATATGAACCGTCAGAAAATGAGCTACTATGTTCAGCTTTTACCATTTTAATGGTACAAAATCCAAGATTTATACTACCCCCGATATTCATTGGCAGACCGTTTTCAATTCCTTGACCTGATAACCATTCAGTTATTTCGTAAGCCGATATTACTTGGGCTTTACTTTGTTTAGCTATAGGTACCAAATCAGCAGTGTGATCTCCATGACCATGCGTTACTAGAATAAAATCTGGTTGAATTGTGGAAATATCGATCATACTTGCATTAGGGTTGGGTGTGATAAAAGGATCAAACAGTATACTTTTACCGTTTAATTCAACTGAAAAACAAGAATGTCCGTAATATGTAATTTTGGGTCTCAACGTTATCTAAGATTTAATTTCAAATCTAAACACAATACTAGCTTGACAATAAACAGGTTTTTCATAGTTATACACATCAGTATACTGTTGATTTCTTGTAATTTAAACTCAAAAAATTCTACAAAAGAGATAATTCGGTTTAATAGTGCCACAGGAATAACTTCTTTAGACCCTGCATATGCAAGGACACAAGAAAACATACGTGCTGTAAATCAAGTGTTTAGCGGACTAGTAATGCTAAATGATCAGTTAAATGTTGTTCCATCAATAGCAAAAAAATGGTCCATATCTGAAGATGCAAAAACGTACACTTTTATACTCAACAGTGAGGTGTTTTTCCACAATCATCCTGTTTTTAATATGCAAAAAAGAGAGGTAATATCCTCAGATTTTGAATATTCCTTTAAACGCATTCTTGACCCATCAACTGCATCCGATGGAGCTTGGATATTTAATGATATTATTGACCAATCACAACCATTCACCTCGATAAACGACACCATTTTTCAAATCAAATTAAATAAACCCTTTGCCCCTTTTCTTAATATGCTAACCATGGCGTACTGCTATGTGGTTCCAAGAGAGATCGTCGAATTATATGGTGATGAATTTGGTAAAAAACCTATTGGAACCGGCCCCTTTATGTTTGCTAATTGGGCTGATGGCATTAAACTAAATATGATTCGAAATCCAAATTACTTTGAATCTACACAACAAAATATTATCCCTAAATTGGATGGAATATCTATCTCATTTATTCAAAGTAAACAAACCGAGTTATTAGAATTTATTCAAGGTAACCTGGATTTATTTACTGGTTTAGAAAGTTCATTTAAAGACGAAATTTTAACAAATGATGGTACATTAAATGCAAAATATATAGAGGATTTTGAGATTCAAATAAATCCCTTTCTTAATACCGAATACTTAGCTTTTAATATGGAAGATGAATCATCTCCTATTCATAACTTAAATTATCGTAAAGCAATTCATCACTGCATTAATCGAGACGCAATGATTAACTACTTAAGAAATGGCATTGGTACACCTGCAAATGGTGGTTTTATACCCATTGGTTTACCAGGACACATAAACTATAACATCTCATCATTTGATCTAGATTTAGCAAGAAAATATTTACAAAAATCAAATGTTGATAAAAATCAACTTATCACATTAACTACAACATCAAATTACCTAGATCTGTGTATTTTAGTTCAAAAAAATTGTGCTGAAATTGGAATAGAAGTTAAAATTGATGTTGTTCCTTCTAGCTTATTAAAGCAACAAAAATCTGCAGGTGATTTAACTTTTTTTAGAAGTAGTTGGATTGCTGACTACCCTGATGGAGAAAATTTCATGGCTTGTTTTTATGGTCCTAATAAAGCCCCTAATGGTCCAAATTATTCTCGTTATTCAAATATGAGATTTGATCAAGAATATAATGAATTAATCGCTTGTAAAGATAATTCTATAAAGAAAAAATTATTTAAAAAAATGGAAGGTATGCTTCAAAAAGACCAGCCATTCATTCTCCTTTTTTATGATGAAAGCATTTGGATTAAAAATAAAAAAATTAAACAAGTCAATGTAAATGCTCTCAATCATCTAGATCTTCGATTTACAGATTTTTAGTCCTAAAAATTTATATTTTTGA
Organism: Bacteroidia bacterium; assembly: GCA_029253325.1. Classification (GTDB taxonomy): domain Bacteria; phylum Bacteroidota; class Bacteroidia; order NS11-12g; family UBA9320; genus UBA9320. The sequence continues at coordinate 146 of JAQWZS010000039.1, read as the reverse complement.
AGGACATAAAAAAAACATTATGAATTCTAAGCTTCAAAACATCCTAGGTTTATTATTTGGAGTAATCATAGGTAGCATGGTAAATATGAGCATAGTCTCAATAAGTGGCAGTTTAATACCATTGCCCGCTGGAGTTAATCCTGAAG
>JAQWZS010000031.1 GCA_029253325.1 Bacteroidia bacterium | reverse complement strand
TGATGACAACATTGTTATGCTGTAGATACTATAAAAACTAAGCATTGAAATAATTAAATTACCAATTACTGGCAAGTCCTTTAGCCTCCAGCTATACAAAAAGAGTAAAACTAGTGTAAATGAAAAGAGTGATAAAAACCAAATTCCTATCAAATACCCTGAAGTTAATGCTACTAAGACAAATGTTATTAAGTGAGTATTTATTATTAATCTAGAGTAGTACTTTATATGAGAAGGTTTTTTTTTATTAATAATGTCTCTTTTTTGATCATAATAATCATTAACCCAATAGCCAAAGGATGCACATGAAACTGTTCCTAAAATCAACCAAAACATACCATTCTCAATAACGGAAGTGAATGATGCATAACGATCTAAAAAATAAGCACAAAGAATTTGAGATAGTCCAATAAAAAAAAGATTTAATGGTCTATAAATTTTAAGGTACGAGCTCATTAATTTCTTTTAGGAAACTTCATACGATAACGAACATTAATCTTTCCTCGACTTATATTACTCAATTTCCCTTTAAGTAACTGACGTTTAAAAGCTGATATATGGTCAATAAAAAGAACTCCTTCGATATGATCATATTCATGTTGAATAACGCGAGCATTCATTCCGTCAAAAACTTCCTCTTTGAACTTGCCTTCTTGATTTTGATAACGAATTTTGAGGGATGATTTTCTTATTATATCCTCTCTTACATCGGGAATACTCAAACACCCTTCTTCAAAAGCCCAGTCCTCCCCTATTTCTTCAATAATATGTGGATTGATAAATATCTGACGAACTCCAAACTTATTGTAGTCTTTGAAATGAGTTGAATCAATCATGAATATGCGTAATGCTTTTCCAATCTGTGGAGCAGCAAGTCCCACACCATCACTAGCATCCATGGTTTTATACATACTTTGTATCAAATCATCCAAGTCTTCATCAAAGTTCACTATTTCTTCACATTTTGCCCTTAAAACAGGGTCTCCGTATGCTCGTATGGGATAGATCATTATTTATATAAAAACTCTTGCAAAAGTATCGTAGCTGCTGTGCTATCCAACAATTTCTTATCCTTCCTTTTATTCTTTTTAACACCACTCTCAATCAATGCTTTCATAGCATCCTTTGAACTATACATTTCATTTATCCTATGAATATTTACTTCAGGGTGTTTTTTCTTAAACTTATCTATAAAAATCAAAATTTCTTTTTCAATGGATGAGAAACTTCCATCATGACGGGTAGGTTGACCAACAACCATAGCACTCACTTGCTCCTCAACTATGTAATTATTTAAATAATCCATCAATTCAGAGGTCTGTACTGTAATTAAAGGAGATGCTATAATTTGCAATGGATCTGTTGTAGCAATTCCTGTACGTTTAGCCCCAAAATCTATAGCTAATATTCTTGACAAACCTGATAATTAATTAGTTCAAAAGTAATCAAATAAGCCCTTTAAGTATTCAATTGAGCTAACTTGAATATATCGTGGGTAAATATTTTAATATTTAAGTAAATAGTAAACAAACTATTTTCAAATTCGTACCAAACATGATATTACAAAAAGATCTTATCCAAGCCTTTTATCATTTATCATCAAAACTAGATCCATCAAACCAAGATTTAGGTGATGCTATAAACCAAACCTTCTCTAACAATAGTTGGTTGACTCCTGAAAATTATTGGAAAAGTATAAATCATTGGAAATCTTCATTAAATAAGGAAAATATCAAGGATTTTATAGCCAAATATTCTATTGCAAATAATCCGAAAACTATAGGGATAATTATGGCAGGAAACATACCTATGGTTGGTTTTCATGATCTGCTATGTGTTCTTTTAATGGGACATAAAGCACAAATAAAATTATCAAGTGACGACCCATATGTTATTGCATATTTTATAGGTGTCTTAAAATCAATCAATTCTAATTTTAAAGATCGAATAATTATCGCTGATAAATTGCATTCCATTGATGCTGTTATTGCAACTGGAAGCAATAATTCCTATCGATATTTTGAGTCTTATTTTAAACAATTACCTCGATTACTTCGTAAAAATAGAAAATCCATTGCCGTATTAGATGGAACAGAAACCGAAATACAATTAAAATCACTGGCCGACGATGTATTTACGTATTATGGGCTTGGTTGTAGAAATGTTAGTCAAATTTTCATCCCAAGTGACCAATCGATAGAAAAGGTTTTAGACGCAATGATATCGCATATTGATGTAATAAATCATCATAAATATGCAAATAATTATACCTATCATAAAGCTTTGTTATTAATGAATAATGAGCAACACCTTGATACAGGTTTTTTACTACCTAAAAAAAGACGCAATCTTTCAGCACCTCTTGCATGTATCCATTATGATTATTATAATTCGATTGACATCGTAAAAAATTTCATTCAGGAAAATAAGGAGCAGATTCAATGCATTGTAGGTAACTATTCTACCTCAGATGTTGTACCCTTTGGAAAAGCACAATCTCCTGATTTAAAAGATTTTGCAGACAATATTAACACGCTCGAATTTTTATCAACATTAGAGACATCGTGAGTTACTTTTTTAATCCGTACTAATTTATTTATACATTTGAATAATAAAACATGAACAACCCAGATCAAGACACTTTATTATCTACTAATTTTTTCTTTAAAGAACAGATTGAATTTAACAGAGGTAAAGTTCGAGATATATACACTATTGGCACAAAACATATTGTGATGATAGCTAGTGATAGAATATCAGCATTTGATCACGTTTTAACTCATCCTATCCCATTTAAAGGGCAGGTATTAAACCAGATTGCATCCAAATTTTTAGATGACACAAAACACATTGTTCCTAATTGGAAAATTGAAGAAATTGACCCCCATGTTACCGTAGGATACAAATGTGAACCATTTGCTGTTGAATTTGTAGTTAGAGGTTATCTAGCTGGTCACGCTTGGAGGGAATATAGTTCTGGAAAGCGTGAAGTTTGTGGCGTTAGTTTACCCGATGGCTTAAAAGAGAACGATAAGTTGCCCTATCCCATTCTTACACCATCAACTAAAGCTGAAAGTGGCCATGATATGGATATCAGAAAAGAAGAGATTATTGCCCAACGCATCATTAAAAAGAAAGACCTAGACCTACTTGAGAACTATTCTCTAGAATTATTTGAATATGGTTCCAAACATGCTGACGAGCGAGGACTTATACTTGTTGATACTAAATACGAATTTGGGAAAAAAGGAGATGAAATCATGCTCATCGATGAAATACACACCCCTGATTCATCTAGGTACTTTTATAAAAATGGATATAAAGACATACAACTTAAAGACCAACAACAAAAACAACTTTCAAAGGAGTTTGTAAGACAATGGCTGATTTCAAACAACTTCCAAGGCATAGAAGGGCAAATCATGCCAGCCATGCCCAATGAATTTATTCAAGAAGTATCCCAGCGATACATTGAATTGTATGAAAAC
>JAQWZS010000240.1 GCA_029253325.1 Bacteroidia bacterium | reverse complement strand
CCTCTTTGTTTAATGCAGGTGTTAGAGAATCAATTAACATGTTATCTTGGGAATCAGTATCTGTGGTGTCTTGGATTGTTATATTTTGTGATAAAGTGGTTGAATTTAAACTTTCGGGTGTTTTTTGATAAGACTTTACACCAAAGCTAAGTGTGAATAAGGTAACTAATCCAAGAAAAACGGATGAGGTCCATGATAGAAAGGTTTGATTGTTAAACTTGAACCAAGCTAATATAGCCAGACCTATTCCAATAACATTCTTAATAATGGATTCGAGATTATTCATAGGTAATACATCACCAAAACAGCCACAATTCCCCTCAATAAAACCATTTTCCTTTTTTAAGCTTTCATAAAAGAGGTGAACAGTAAATAGGATCAAAGTAAGCAGAGTTAGAGGTAGGGTTACTTTTTTGAAACCTTTGTTTTGAAGAAGAGCAATACCAATCCAAAGTTCTAAAGCTACTAATATGCGTGTCAGCCATTGAACTAAAATCATTTCTTGAGGGCGATTAAAATAATCTTGTCCAAGAATTAACTCAGCAACCATACTATCAAAAAAAGGCATGGAAATTAATTTACTTACTGCTCCAAAAATGAAAAGAAAACTAAGTAGTAGGCGACTTATTTGAACAATCATATCTAATTTGTGATAGCTTAACGAAGAAAAATTATTTGTGTTATTTGAATCGAAGTGATTTAGCTTTAATTATTCGGAGATAAACTCAAGAGAAGCATGTTGAATAGCATCAAAACCCTCATTAATATTTATTAAATTGTGGAAGCCACGCATCTTTAATACAGAAGATGCAATCACTGATCGGTATCCGCCAGCACAGTGTACATAAAAGTTTTTTTCTTTAGGAAATTGATCGAGCTCTTCATGAAGCTTACTCAAACAAATATGATGAGCGTCTTTGATATGTTTTGTATCCCATTCACCCTTTTTACGAACATCATAAATGGGGTTGTGATTAGTCTTATATTCAGTTTCAAATTGATTAGTAGGAACAGATTGAATGGTATCGATTTCTCTACCCTCTTTTTTCCAAGCCTCAAAACCACCTTTTAAATATCCTATAGTATTATCAAATCCTACACGGCTCAGCCTAGTGATAACTTCATTTAATCGATTCTCATCACCAACGATAAGAATAGGTTGTTTAACATCTTTGATAATAGCTCCAACCCATGGAGCAAAATTTCCTTCAATGCCAATGAATATACTTCGTGGGATGAAACCTTTGATAAATTCTTTCTCGTGTCTAACATCAAGGATTGTTGCCTGGTGTTTGTTGGCGGCTATTTCAAATTCTGCAGGACTTAGTGGTGAGTTCCCCTTTGATATGACATCATCAATATTCACATAACCCGATTTGTTCATCATGACATTCATTGGGAAATATGCCGGGGGTGTAGATAGTCCATCGGTTAACTCCTGAATAAATTCAGTTTTTGTCATGTCTGGTCTCAGTGCATAGTTCATTTTTTTTTGATTGCCGAGTGTATCTACTGTTTCTGTCATCATGTTTTTGCCGCAGGCACTTCCGGCACCGTGTGCAGGGTAAACAATGACATCATCAGCTAGGGGCATAATCGTATTTCTAAGACTATCAAATAAAATTCCAGCCAATTCCTCTTGGGTAATATTCGCCGATTTTTGGGCAAGATCAGGTCTGCCAACGTCACCCAAGAATAATGTATCTCCTGAAAAAATACAATGATTTTTTCCATTTTCATCTCTCAGAAGATAAGTGGTGCTCTCCATGGTATGGCCTGGAGTGTGCAGAGCAATAATAGTGATGTTGCCAATCTTAAATTCTTGTTTGTCTTTAGCTATAATTGCGTCATAAGCAGGGTTAGCTAATGGTCCGTAAACAATATTTGCTCCTGTTTTTTCGGATAACGTAATGTGGCCACTTACAAAATCAGCATGAAAATGAGTCTCAAAAATGTATTTTATCTGTGCATTTAATTTGTCAGCCTTGCTGATGTAAGAATCAATTTCTCGCAATGGATCTATAATAGCTACTTCACCATTACTCTCAATAAAATAAGCTCCTTGTGCAAGGCAATTCGTGTATATCTGCTCTATGACCATTCGTTTTTCAATTCACTTCAAAGATAACTTTAAAATAAGTTACCAATTAATCAAAAAACTGATGATAATATTAGTTAATGTAATGAGGAGTTAAAGCTTATCATTTTCTTGGATTTTTCGAATAATATCTTTTTGAGAATTTACCCCATTAACGATAGAATTTACGGAGATAGTTGCCCCAGAGATAGCATCTATATTTTCTCCAACGGTAAAGTTTTCTCTATGTTTAAATTGTCTAAGCCATCCTCTATTTGCTATTTGATATCCATGATCTGAGGTGTATTCAATAACTTTAACTTTCTCTATTTGATAATTGGTATTGAAGACAGTCATGTAGAAGAACTCTTCGAAACTCGATTTCTCTTTATTATCTGTTGAACATCCACCAATTTTGCAACCTAATGCCCTAGATGCAATTGCATAACCCATTAGAGAGTCTCCTTGAGTTAGATTAAAAACATGGTGATTGCTATGCAAATCAGTTAGTATCTCATCCGAATGTTTGATGTCTTTACCAAAAATTCGGATGAGTGTTTTGTTTACCTTTTTTGTTAGATGATCAGGAAGCGGTGAATGATAACCACTCCATGAAGCTGAAATAGCAACAATCCCAAGAATACAGATTCGCTTAACTGTTTTTATTTGCATCTTATCTAAACCAATAACCTATCCCCGCATTAAAGGTGTTTGTTTTTGTGTTAGTACCATTTTTTTGCTGTTGGTAATCAGCTTTAACTACAAAGTTAGGATTTAAAAAACATGATATTCCTGTTGTGATTACCTCATTGCTATAGGTAAGATTTTTCTTTTGATTAGTTGACACTTTGTGATGGGT
>JAQWZS010000217.1 GCA_029253325.1 Bacteroidia bacterium | reverse complement strand
CGCTTTTCAGGAACAAGTATGAGTAGTCCTGTTGTTGCAGGAGTTGCTGCGTTAATGTTGCAAGCGAATCCTCGGTTGGATTATTCTGAGGTGAAAGAAATTTTAAAATTAACTGCACGTCAAGATCAACATACTGGAATCATTTCCGATTCGGGAAGTACCCAATGGGGGTATGGTAAAATAGATGCTTTTCAAGCGGTAAAATTAGCTGAATCTAGGGTTGATGAGTCTTGTTGTTTGGGTAAGCTTTTCCCAAATCCCGCAAATGATAGGATATATCTTTCAAGCGACTCTGTTGAAGTGGCTCGAATGTTTTCAATGGAGGGTCAATTTTTAGGTGAGTTTGGAATCAGTAGGGATAAGGGAATAGATATATCGGGTTATGTTTCTGGAGTGTATCTAATTGTATTAGATAATGGCCAAAGTCATTTGTTAGTAGTCAATCATTAATTTTTATGATCTTTATATAGATAGACTTTTATTTTTATTGTAAGGATATGCTCTAATTTTGAACTGATGTTAAATATTTCATTAATTCAAATCCAATATTTAATTGCTCTTGATGAGCATCGAAATTTTATCAAGGCTGCTGAAGCTTGTTTTGTAACTCAACCCACGTTGAGCATGCAAATGAAAAAATTAGAAGATGAATTAGGAGTTTTAATTTTTGATCGAAGTAAGCAACCTATTGTTCCTACTTCTATCGGTTCAAAAATCATACATCAAGCCAGAACGATTTATAGAGAGACAGGACAAATTGAAAATATCTTAAGGGATTTTACGGGGGATATTTCAGGAAGTCTAAAAATTGGTGTTTTGCCAACGATAGCCAATGCATTAATCCCAAAATTAGTCAGAGAGGTTTCGGAGAATCATCCTGATTTGAAGTTGACTATTAAAGAAGGGTTGACCCATGAGATTATAGAAGACTTGGAACACGATAGATTGGATGTGGGTATTGTTTCGACTCCTGTTAAGCATAATGGGTTGGTTGAAAGGAATTTGTATAATGAAAAATTTAGAATTTATGCTCATCCAGACCATCCCAGTTTTTCAAAAAAGGCATGGGAAGCAACTGACTTGTTGGAAGATAAGTTGTGGTTGCTTTCTGAAGGGAATTGCTTTAGAGTGCAGACCATTAACTTGTGCTCACTTCCAGATGAAAAATTAAATCATCTCGCCTTAACGTATGAGAGTGGCAGTTTACAAACCCTAAAGAAAATTGTTGATTTTGAGGGAGGAGCTACCATCATTCCAGAGTGGGAAGCCAGTGAGTTGGACGATAATTCTTTGGATAATCTCAGGGCATTTAGAGCAGATGACGCAGGAAGAGCTGTTGGATTAATCTATACCAAATTTTATGCAAAAGATAAGGTGATTAACCGACTAGAAGAAATGATTGTCAATTGTCTTCCTCGTTATGTTGCCGAGAACAAGGACCTAAAGATTATCGAATCTTAGCATTTAAAGTCCCATCAATAAATCCATAGGATCTTTGCCCATGAGCATGGTTTCTGGATTTTCGAGGTAATTTTTAACATTAACCAAGAACCCAACAGATTCTTTACCATCTATAATTCGGTGGTCATAGCTCAAAGCAACATACATAACAGGTCTAGCTACGATATTCCCCTTTTCTACAACAGGTCTCTCGACGATATTGTGCATTCCAAGGATAGCACTTTGTGGAGGGTTGATAATGGGTGTACTGAGCATACTTCCGAAAACACCACCGTTTGTGATGGTAAATGTACCACCTGTCATTTCGGGGATGGATAGTTTGCCGTCTCGAGCTTTAATGGCCAATCTTTTTACCTCACTTTCAATTTCCCATAAGGTCATGTTCTCCACATTTCTCATGACGGGAACCATCAATCCTTTTGGACTACTAACAGCTATCGAAACATCCACGAAATCGTTCATGACCATTTCTTCACCATCAATAAATGCATTGACTTTTGGGAATTTTTGTAAGCTTAAAGCACAAGCACGTGTAAAGAAACTCATGAAGCCAAGATTAACCCCATGCATTTCCTTGAATTTTTCTTTGTACTTAGCTCTGGTATCGAATATAGGTTGCATGTTTACCTCGTTAAACGTGGTAAGCATGGCGGTTTCATTTTTTGCAGACACCAATCTTCGAGCAACCGTTTTTCGGAGGTTACTCATTTTTTCGCGATGTTGTTCACGAGTAGGTTCAGAAGACACACCGTAGTTAGTATCAGCATTGGCTAAAATGGCATCGTATTTTGTGATTCTACCATATTTGCCTGTTCCAGTTACAGCCTGAGGAGAAATGCTCTTTTCAGCAAGTATCTTATTAGCCGCCGGACTTGGAGTACCCGTTGCGTAATTGGATGCCGTGCTTTTTTCTACTACTTCTGCTTTTGGTGTAGGTTCTTCTTTCTGGGATGTGGTTTCTTTGGGTGCAGGTGCTGCTTTTTCAGCTGGTGGTTCAGCACTAGTATCAATAGCGGCAACTACTGCTCCAATTTCTACATCTTCACCTTCTTCAACTATAATCTTGAGTATGCCAGCTTGTTCAGCATTCAATTCAACCGTAGCTTTATCACTTTCTAGTTCTGCTACAGCCTCATCCATTTCAACATAATCTCCATCTTCTTTCAACCAGCTAGCAATCGTAACTTGGGTTATTGATTCTCCAACAGATGGTATTTTTAACTCTACTGACATTTAGTTATTGTAATTGAACATCAAAGGTAAAACAGATTTTCAACTTAAGAGGTCCATTCTGTGAGATTTTATATCAAGATCATTAATTTATTTTTTAGCATTCCTTCAAAGTACAATTTAACCCGAAGTCCAAATTGAAATCTAATACGAGCATGGTGTTGGATAACTAAATCCATATGTATATTCGTGTGTTCTTGTAAGAGGAGTTATAGAATCAATGAGTGTTCAATCATGCATAAAAGCATTAATCCAAAATCTACCAGGAGATAATGCTGTAATTTCTCCAGGTAGTAGAAATGCTTCTATTTTATTTGCGTTGAATCATACTAAAAAGAATTGTTATTCGGTAATTGATGAACGAAGTGCAGGTTTTATAGCGTTGGGGATGGCGAAACATACGCGTCAACCTGTTATATTGAATTGTACTAGTGGTACGGCATCACTCAATTATTATCCCGCTATTGCAGAGGCTTTTTATGCAAGAGTTCCATTAATTATTATAACTGCAGATCGACCTCCTGAAAAAATTGATGCCTGGGATGGTCAAGCTATTCGCCAGAAAAACATCTACAAAAATCATATTCGTGGCGAGTTTCAAACACCCGATTCTTTCGATGATGAGTCTGCATTTACAGCCATAGCTCAACAGGTGGTGAATTGTATTCAATCGGAAATACCAGGACCCGTTCATATTAATGTTCCAATCAGAGAGCCATTTTATGATATGAGTCCTTCTGATTTTTCCACCAATACAGAAGTTAATTTCCCGTCAGTTCCTAAAATAGATCATAGCTTGAATTCCATATTAGCAGGGGCTAATGTGTCTTTTGATCACAAAAAAGTGCTTGTTTTTAATGGGATGGATGATGGGGAAGGGATTACTATAACTTCTGATAAAGCTGTTATTCTTTCTGATATTACTTCTTCAAAACAGAATAATGTATCCTACTGGGATGCCATGTTATTTTCATCATTATCAAAACAAGGTGGCATGGATGCTTTGAAAGTATTGTCACCAGATATTTTGATTACTTCAGGTACAGCAACCCTTTCTAAAGGGTTAAAACACTTGTTGAAGATTCATAAACCAGAGGCCCATTTTCATATCACCAATTATGACGAAGTGGGGGATATGTTTGAAAGCCAACCTCAGTTATTAAATCCTTCAGAGATTCAATCTTCTCTAACTGATAGTGCCATTTCAATTGAAGGAAGCTATCTAACGGCATGGAAAAATATGACGGAGTTATTTCAGTCGAAATTCAGTCAATTGGATTGGTTGGGATATCACGAGTTTTCTATTGTGAATTTTGTTCTTGAGAAATTAAAGCCAGGAACAATTTTACATCTCAGCAATTCGATGCCAGTGAGGTATGCCTCGTTTTTGATGAATGATAAACGTTCGGATAATACGGTATTTGCCAATCGAGGGACAAGTGGAATAGATGGATGTACGAGCACAGCTTTGGGCAATGCCCTAGTTACCGATAAAAATGTGCTACTGATAACAGGTGATCTTGCTTTTTTTTATGATGTAAATGCATTTTTCAATGAGCATGTACCCCAAAATCTAAAGATTATAATACTCAATAATCATGGTGGTGGTATTTTTAACCTAATCAAAGGTCCAGAAAGTTTGGGTAATTCAATAAAGTTTCAAACCACTCCTCACTTTTTAAACGCTTCTGCATTATGTACTCATTTTGGGATACCCCATTTTGCAGCAAATGATATGAGTAGTTTAAGGAGTTGTTACAATCAATTTGACTCTTATCAAGGAGCTGCTGTTCTCGAGCTTATAACGGATGAACAAGAGAACCAAAATGCTTTTAATAATTTCTTGAACTTGTAGTCAGCCAGACTTAATTCTTGTTTTTTATGGTCGTCTTGAAGGTTAAGTTGTTAACTTGAATTTAATTTGCACCATGTCATCAGAAATCTCCGTATTAAAAAGAACAAAATTGTACAATAAGCACATTGAATTAGGTGCTAAAATGGTCCCTTTTGCAGGTTTTGATATGCCTGTTCAATATGCAGGTCTTGCACCCGAGCATCATACTGTAAGAGATAGTGTTGGAGTATTTGATGTTAGCCACATGGGAGAATTCAGTGTAAAAGGTAACGATGCTGAAGCCCTCATATCTTGGGTGTGTTCTAACAGTATTACAAAAATGGTAGATATGCAGGCTCAATATAATTGTATGCCTAATAATCAGGGTGGTATTGTGGACGATTTAATTGTTTATCGATGGAATCAGAATGAATATACATTGGTGGTAAATGCAAGTAATATCTCGAAAGATTGGGATTGGATTATGGAGCAAAAGAATGCTAAAGGATTTGATTGTGAGTTGGAAGATATTTCAGACGATATTTCACTCATTGCGGTTCAAGGACCAAATGCCATTAAGGTACTTCAAAAATTAACTTCAATTGATCTAGGTAAAATAAAATTTTATCACTTCGATGCAGGAAGTTTTGGTGGTAGTGATGATGTGGTAATCAGTAACACCGGTTATACAGGATCTGGGGGTTTCGAATTGTATGTTTGGAATCATGAAGCTGAAATGATATGGGATGCCATCATGAGTGCTGGAGAAGAATTTGATATTATGCCTTGTGGTTTGGGAGCTAGGGATACCTTGAGATTAGAAAAAGGGTACTGTTTGTACGGGAATGATATCAATGATAAGACTTCTCCTATTGAGGCAGGTTTGGGTTGGATTACAAAGTTTAGTGAGCCATTTAATAATCAAGATTACCACAAAAACATCAAAGACAATGGACCAGAAAAAAAACTTATTGGTTTTGAAATGTTGGAGAGGGGAATTCCTAGGCAACATTATCTCATCTATGATATGAATGAGAATTGTATTGGAGAGGTAACAAGCGGTACGCAAAGTCCAAGTCTCGGCAAAGCCATTGGGATGGGATATGTTAAATCATCACTCGCATCCATAGGCACAGAATTCTACATTCAAATTCGAAAAAATAAAATCAAGGCCAAAGTGGTTAAGCTACCTTTTCTTTAGATAAAGCACTTTGGAAGCGTGTCTTTGACCTTGAATCTTTTTAGTTATTATTTCTGATTTTCTTCCAATTGAATGATGCGTTTTGTTAACTCTTGGATGAGCACTTCTTGCTTAGCTAATTTTTCTTTCAACGAGATTTTTTCGGTGTTTGTTTCTGAAATTTCAGAGCCATTGAGGTCTGCTTTATGTATCAACTGCTCACCTGTTACCTCCTCTATAAGACGAATAGCTCGCATCATATCTACGTTTACTTGCTGGCCTATTCTTTCGTTTTTGGAGTAGAAACTCCAAGCCATTTCTTCTGAAGGAGCTACTAGGCTAAAGTGGTGGGGAGATATTACCGTACTATTGCCACTGGCATCTATAGCGTTTAGCTCACCACTGCTACTTTATAGCCCACTATGCCCTGATGCCGCAGAAGGAGCAGATGCGTCTTCTAGCATGATTGCACCTGCTACTTCCAACTTATATTGTGGGGTGGTTGTGCCTATTCCTGTATTTCCTTTTCCTGAAGTCGTGTTAAGTAATACATCTCCTTCTGATGCTTCCAAGGCCACATTTGTAGTTGCTCCCTTTGCCTGAAAAAAGCCACCAATATTCTTTGTTGCTCCTATTCCTTTAGCTCTCACAACTAGTCCAGTATTTTCCCCAGTCTTTGTACGAATTACAAATTTCCCTAATCCATTATCCGATGATGTTTCTACATTAAGTGCTATGTCTGGGTCGGTTACCCCAATTCCTTCTCTTCCATCATCAGTAATAGCTACCGTATAGCCTGCAGCAGCTGCTTGAGAAGCAATAACCATATCTACACCTCCTACCGTAACATCTTCCCATTCGTTGCCAGTATCTGCCGTTTTAAACACCTTGCCATTGGCATCAATACCTAAAAGGGTACCTGTACCATCTAAGTTATCTATTTGTAAGCTATCGTTGTTAGCATCTACGTGCAGCCTCTCTTGCGGTGAGGTTGTCCCTATTCCTACATTACCATTTGGAAAATTGTCATTTTAGTTTGTGGACCCGATGAATTTGCTAAATCAAAATGCATAGTCCCACTTCTCGTAGCATGCGTATGATCATTAGTAATAGTTCGTATATACCCAATTGCTGTATTAGGACTTACGTCTGTTGCCGTTCTGAAATGTATCGCACTACTATTACCATCCGTTTGATTTGTGTTGAGCAACACTAAACTTCCATTTGATGAACTTGTGGAATTTGCTTCAATCTTAATCGATGCATTGTCTCCCAACACATGCATCAAATTAGTTGGCTTTGAAACCCCAATTCCTACTCTTCCATCATCAGTAATAATAACCGTATCGCCTGCAGCAGCTGCTTGAGAAGCAATAACCATATCTACACCTCTTACCGTAACATCTTCCCGTTCATTGCCAGCATCTACACATTCCCAAGTGGTACCATCGAAGATTTTGATGCAGTCTTCGTCGGTATTGTAAACCACCATGCCTTCTTTCCAGCCGGATACTGCATCGAGTTGTGCTGTGGTAATTCGTGGTAGATAAAGCCCTTGTGTGGTGCTTTCTAATTCTAACACGGATCGTGCATCGATATTCGTAGGATTATCTCCTACTTTTACCTGTGCTTGTGTCGTGTTAAATAAAAAAGTAGCTAGTAAACCTATTACTAAACTGAAACCTTGATTCTTTTTTTGCATAATTATTTTTTTATAGATTGTTAATGTCTGATTGTAGCAACAAAGGTGTTGCATGATTTTGGAGTATTTGTGTTTGAATTTATGATATTGGTCATAAACAGATATGATTTTCGTCATAATTTGGGTGTAGTAAATTATACTCCATCAATGTCTCTTGAGGAACGAGAGGATTCGCCACAGCGAATAAACTTTGATGTCCATGAAAACACATTCAGCGTCCCCGCCTGTGGCGGGAGACGCTGATGAGGTAAAGTAGGCAAGTGATATTGACGGGATGTGGTAATTTGTCATTAAATTTGCTCCATGAGTTTGTCCGAACAAATCAACGACCAAATGAAGCAGGCGATGAAAGCGAAAGACCAAAGTACGCTTCGTGGTTTGAGAGCAATTAAAGCTGCATTACTAATACTCCAAACACAAGAAGGTGGGGGAGATGTCACAGAAAAAGATGAGATGGAAGCTTTGGTCAAAATGGCAAAACAACGCAAGGATTCCATTCGGATTTTTAATGAACAAGGGAGGTCTGATCTCTCCAAAATAGAAGAGGAAGAATTATCTATAATTGAAAAATTTCTTCCAGCTCAACTTAGTCCTGAAGAAATCGAGAATGAGGTAAAATCAATCATTTCACAATTGGGGGCCACCAGTATGAAAGATATGGGCAAGGTTATGGGGATGGCAAATGGCAAGCTAAAAGGGAAGGCTGATGGTAAGTTGATTGCCGATATGGTCAAGGGGCTGTTAGCAGGATAAGAAAATCCTTAAGTCATTATAAACCGAGTAATTTTTTGCGTAAAGCAAGTCTAGATTTTTTTGGAACCCACTTTTCTTATCTTCAAGTTGATAGTCTGTTGCAAAAACACCTGGCTTTATTGAAGGAAGGTCATCACTATTACTAGCATATCCAACCCATGTTTTTTTTCCTAACAAAACATCCGTGGAATGGCTTAATTTAATACGAGTTCTTTTGAAAAAGACCCAAATAGGGCAGGTGAATATGAGCAGAAGAGCTAATGAAATGTCAAAAAATCTTTTTTGAGTTCGACATTCACTCTTGCTAAGGTTGAGTTCAATTTGCTGGCCAAAATATAACCCATTGGAGTTTTTTGATTGACTCCCAATTACAAAATTACTAGCTGATGGTATGGTAAAATAATTGATGTTTGGACCAAATTCATTCATAGTTTGAATGGTGTATTTAGTACTCACGGTCTCGTTGCTAAAAATTAGTTCATTAACCCCATAAATATGAATGATTTCTTTGAGTTGTTTTTTGGTTCCTAACCAATGAGATGATTCGCTTTTTTTATCTGATATAAACCCGACCTGCTGGTAATCCTTTTGATAACGGCTAAGAATCTTAGATAACTCACTCCACTTTTTCTCACTGCCAATGAGTACACTTTTAATGTTTGATTTTTGTGAGAAGTCAAGTGTTTTGTATTTTAACAGGTGGTATAGTGTTCTCCAAGAGAATAAAACAGCAGTTACTAATAAGGAACCAAATAGGATAATCCCTCGACTAAAATGTAATTGGTTGGGGAGAAGACCATAGATCATTAGAATAACCAATGTGCCAATTAAAATACTCCGAGCTAATTTACTAAAGTTGAATGGGGCCTGATAAGACCCATTAAAACCCATGCTTAAAAGCCATGCTAAAGTGTAGTAGGGAAGGTGGATGGTGAGCATTTCTTCAGGGTAAGATGTGATTCCTTTGATATGTTCTTCCCAATATTCTTTAAGTAAAAATAAGCTAAAAAATATAAGTATTGATTCAACTGTGGCTAGCCAAAATCGTTG
>JAQWZS010000211.1 GCA_029253325.1 Bacteroidia bacterium | reverse complement strand
ATTTTAATGAATTATTCATGTTATTATTTTATTAAAATGTGATGTTTAGTCCTCCTCCAATTGAAATATTATTTGGGTAGAAACCTTTGTCTATACCCGTATCAAGTATCCAGCCATTTGTACCTATATCTGGATCAAAACCTCTATAGTTTGTTAGTGTAAGTAAGTTAGTTCCTGTCATATAAACCTTAAGATTTTGAATTTTGGCTTTTACTAGCCAATCTTTAGGGACATTCCAACCTATTTGAAGGTTTCTAAGACGAAGGAAAGTTCCATCCTCAACATAAAAGTCTGAAGGACGTTGGTTGTTATTCAAATCGGTTGAACTTAGTCTAGGCATATCCTCAGACGGGTTATCTTCAGTCCATCGATCTAACCAAAATGTTTGATAGTTACTAAAAGTGATATCTGAACGTTCATATGTTCGATAGATTTGATGTCCAATCTGAGTATTGAGAATTGTGTTCAAGTAAAAACCTTTGTACTCTAAATTTAAACTTAAACCAATAATGTGCTTTGGCCATGGGTTTCCTATGTTTCCAAGATCATCAGAATTAATTTCTCCATCTCCATTTCTATCCACAAATTTAATATCTCCTGGTACAGCCTTAGGTTGTAATAAGTCACCCTCAGAGTTAACATGGTTGTCTATTTCTTCCTCTGTTTGGAAAATTCCGTCTGTTTTGTAACCGATAAAATGTCCTACAGCATATCCTTCAGACATTCTACTAATTGGTGTGTTTCGAACAGGCCATGACCAACCATTCAAGAAACCAGCATCACCAGCTACCCTAGTAACTTCATTTTTGAAGTGAGTGTAATTTAGGTTAGTGTTAATTTTAATAGCACGGAATCGTGTTTGGTAGCCAATAGAGGCTTCAATTCCTCGATTTCTAATCTCTCCAAGATTTGATATTGGATTATTTGTTGCCCCAATATACCCAGGAATATTCTGTTCCATTAATAAGTCTTTGGTTGTTTTTTGATACCAGTCAAGTTCTACAGAGAGCTTATTATTAAATAAAGACATTTCTACTCCAAAGTCAATTTGCTCACTTTCTTCCCATTTAACATTTGGGTTTGGAGGACCTGCAAGAGCAGTTCCATTATTTAATACCTGATTAGTGCTGCCTAGTGAGTATGTATATACATTTTGAACTCTCGTAACATAGCTAAGGGGTGAAATTCGGTCTGAACCATTAACTCCCCATGATGCTCTAACCTTCAAGAAATCTACATGATCTAAGTCAAAAAAGTCTTCTTTATTAACCACCCATCCAGCAGAAGCAGAGGGGAATATACCAAAACGATTATTTTCTCCAAAGTTTGAAGAACCGTCTCTACGAATGGTACCTGTAAACAAGTATTTTTCGTCATAATTATATATCAATCTACCAAAAGTACTGATTAAATAGTATTCAACATTTGCTGATCCATAGGTTAAATCAAGTGTGTCTACACCTGCGTCTAGATATTGGAAATTGGGGTTGAATTCAGCATCAACTGGTATGTTAGATGTTGATCCACCAACTTGTCTAAATTGATTATTTCTGTATGTTGTTCCTAATAGAACATCAAAGTTGTGTTTTTCTTTAAATGTTTTGTTGTAATTTATGGTGTTTTCCCATTGAATTCCTTGGGAATTCCCAGATCCTTGATATACATCATTTGTTAAGTTTTGAGCAGTTGGGTGTAACTTATATGCTGGAGTAAATGACCTGAAATCATACCAATTTGCATCAATACCTAGGTCTGTTTTGATTGTTAGACCTTCAATTGGATTGATTTGCAAGTATATATTACCAAGTATTTGGTCGCTTTTTCCATCTCCATTTATTAGAAACTCTCGGCTCATTGGATTGATATATTCTTTTTGAATCCATGGAGATTGAGCAAACCCAAATTGTGCATCTGGATCATAAACTGGTGTTATTGGATCATATGCAAAAGCATCACTTTGAATACCTCCAAAAGCATTATTTGTTCCAATGTTATTATTATCTGTTCGATTTAAGTAAAGACTATTTCCTATGGTTAAGAAGTCTTTTATTTCTTTTGTAGAGTTTACACGGAAGGCATATCTTTTGTAGTTTGATTTTTCACCACCAATAACACCGTTTTGATCCCAATAATCCAATGAAATGTATGAGTTTTTAAGTGATGCGGTTACTCGATGATTGATTAACTTAGCAGGATTGAAAATTTCTTCCATCCAGTTAGTGTTATGGATGAGAGGATCACCCACTTTTGGAAAGTCTAAACGATTTAAACCAACTGACTGACCACCATTTTCATATTTTTCTCTTGTCAGCATTACATAATCTTCAGAACCTAACATTTCTGGAACTTTCCAAGGTCTTGAGTTGAGGTAACTCATAGCATAAGTAAACGTTCCTACGTCAGAACCACTACCACTCTTGGTCGTTATGATTACAACACCATTTGCAGCCCTAGCTCCATAAATAGCACTAGAAGCAGCATCTTTCAAAACATCAATAGACTCCACATCGTTTGGGTTAATGTTATCAATATTTCCAACTTGAACACCATCAACGATATAAAGAGGAGTATTATCTCCATTAGTACTTACACCTCTAATTAACAAGGTCTTACTAGCACCTGGCTGACCACTAGATTCGTTTACTATAATTCCAGCCATTTGGCCTTCCATAGTAGAAGAAACGTCAGGAAGAGCAATCCCTTCCAGTTGTTTTGATTCAATTTTAGCAACAGATCCAGTTGATACTTTCTTTTTTTGTCGGCCATATCCAACAACTACTAATTCATCAAACTGATTTAAAATTTCATTTAGTGAAATCTTAACAGGATTGTAGTTTGTTATGGTTAATGTTTTTTTATCATATCCTACGTAAGTAATTTCTATATTGATAGGTGTTTTTTGATTTGCAATTGCGAATTCTCCATTTTCGTCTGTGATTGCACCAGTATTAGTGCCAACTACTTGAAGACTTGTACCCATTAGGGATTGTCCTGTATTTGCATCAACTACCTTACCACGGATAGTTCCTGTTTGTGCACTCAAGAAGAAAGGAATACACATAAAAAATAGGAGTAGTAAATTAACTGGTTTAGATGTGATTTTTATTATATAAGTCATTGATTGTTGTTTGTGTTTAAAAAAATGTGCTAATGGATGACATTAATCCTCTTTAATTAATTTCAAAAAAAAGATTTCCATCGAAATGAAAATCTTTTTTTTGAAATTTACTGATTAGTTAATTATTCAAGAATTAATCGCTTAACAGAAGTTTTGTTATCTGTCAATACTTCAACTACATAAATACCTCTGCTAAACGCAGACACATTTACAGTTGAGTTAAGATTTACATCAGATGATGTGAACATCACTTTACCAGTAACATCATAAATAGTTACTTTACTTAATTTCTCAGTAGAACTTACAGTGACTTCATTATTAGCTGGGTTAGGATATACTTTAAATAAGTTTTTATCAAAAGTTTTTACACTTGAGTTGTCTTTTCTATCCAAAACTAATTCAAAGTGCCACCATTTTCCGGCTTCAAACTCCCAGTCGATGGTCATTTTTTTACCACTAGTGGAAAATTCTACAGGATAAGTTATTGTAGCAGGAACTTCATCTGTAAGAGCTTTTAATTCGCCGCCGTTGAAAACTTTGTTCAAACCAATAAAAGCACCTTTACCGTTAATAGTAATTTCGCCTTTGTCAGCATCGTAAGCCCAGTCAGCAATAGCAGAACCATCCCATGGAGCAATTGCAGGACCACAACCTTCTTCAACATCTTGCCATGGTTCTAACCAAGTTGCATCACCAAGATCATTTTCGTACGAACCGTCAGCGTTAAATTTGAACTCATCATCTAATTGACAAGCTCTTTCTTCAAGCTTACCCCCAAGATTGAACCAGCTAACATCGCCTTTGTTCGGACCAATTCCTAAAGCTCCTCCGTCGTTAGCAAATTTCCAAACAGATCCTTTTAAATCTACCTGACCAATAGCAGTAGATACTACTGCAGTCATTAATAATAGTAATAAGTAATTTTTTTTCATTTTGTATATAGTTGATTAAATATTGGTGCTAATATATATATAAATTTACTTAAAGTAAAAATTACTATATCTTATTTTAAAAAATACTATAACATAAGGTTGATTTACACATAACATTATATTAATGTAACTCCCAAAATATCAGTATTTTAAAGTGTTTTATGAGCGTAACTGTGGGTATGAAAAAAAAATTTAATAAAAATATAGTTTTAAAAAAAACTTAAAGTAAAAAATACTATAAGTAAAAATTTCGTTTATTTTTGAATTTTAAATTACCTAAAATAGCTAAACAAATATATTGAATACACCTAGTCATTTTTTTCTTTCAGAGAACAACATACCCTTCAAAGACTATCTTAAGTTTGGTTTGTCTGTTGATTGTGTTGTGTTTGGCTACAATGAAGGGAAGGTTCAAGTTTTATTGATTGAACGAAATGCTGAACCCTTTAAAGGGAGTTGGGCACTACCTGGTGAATTGGTGCCTATGAATGCTAATTTAGAAGATTCTGCAAATGATGTTTTGCGTAACTTAACAGGATTGAGCAATATTTTTATGGAGCAATTTTATACGTTTGGAAGCGTGGATCGACATCCTGCTGGGCGTGTTGCTACGGTGGGTTACTATTCACTTGTTGGAAGTAATAATTATAGACCTATTGCTTCTTCTTGGGCCAAATCTATTCGATGGTTTGATATTGATGATTTACCTGCCTTAGCTTTTGATCATGAACGTATTTTGCAGAAAGGTATTAATACGTTAAAAAGACGAGTTAGGTATCGACCTGTAGGGTTCGAACTTTTATCAGAAAAGTTCACTCTATCCGAATTACAAGA
>JAQWZS010000199.1 GCA_029253325.1 Bacteroidia bacterium | reverse complement strand
ACAATTAAAGGTGCTCATAGTCCTGATGAACGTTGTAGTATATCATCAACGGCTAAATTTTGGAATTTCCTAAAAGCTATACTGGCAAACATCCCGCATCAATAATTAATGATGGAATTATTAACAGTAGAAAATCTAGGGACATTTGTCATGTTAATTGTCCTTCAATTAGTTCTAGGATTTGATAATTTATTGTATATCTCTATTGAGAGTAAACGAGCCCCTAAAAATCAACAAAGTTTTGTTAGGAAGTTTGGAATAGGTCTAGCTATTTTTTTAAGAATTGGTTTACTATTTATACTTGTAAATCTAATTAAGTGGGCTGATGTAGAACTATTTTCAATTCAATTTAAGGAAGTATTTCAGGGTCATTTTAACTTGCAT
This sequence comes from Bacteroidia bacterium, assembly GCA_029253325.1. Classification (GTDB taxonomy): domain Bacteria; phylum Bacteroidota; class Bacteroidia; order NS11-12g; family UBA9320; genus UBA9320. Next base: position 6,506 of record JAQWZS010000199.1, on the reverse strand, counting down.
GGTGTGATAGTTTTATTTGGCGGTGTATTTATTGTATACACTGCTTTAAAAGAAATATGGCACATGATTGGATCTGATATCATAAGTACAGAGGTTGATAATAAACCCAAGTCAGCTGGGGCGGTAATTTTATGGATAGTAGTTATGAACCTTGTATTTTCTTTTGATTCGATTTTAAGTGCTATGGCCTTAACTGATGTTTTTGTTATCATGGCTACCGCTATTGTAATTGGTGGGATCCTTATGATATGGTTAGCTGATAGAGTTTCTAAATTTTTGGAAGAAAATAAGCTATATGAAGTTCTAGGTTTGTTTATATTATTTATTGTTGGTAATATGCTATTGACTGAGGGGGGTGAACTTTCAGAACTGGTCATTATGGGTAATCCAATTGAAAAAATGAGCAAAACTACCTTCTATTTTATTATTACAATTCTAGTATTAATTGATTTGGTACAAGCTAGGTATCAAAAAAGGTTATTGTCAAAAAAAAATGTTTAGAATAAACGTCTTTACTTTTCTCTTCATACTCGTATTGCAATCTTGCAAAACAAATAAACTTAGCAATGGGGAGGATTCTTTTTTTGGGACTATTTCTTACGACATAAATTTGATAATGAACGTTGATACATTATATCAAAAAGATCGATCCAAGTTCTATGGTAATCAAGTAGATTGGACCTATTTTAAAAATGGTGATATACAACAAAAATTCTACGGAAGTTCTTCGACTGGTTTGGATGTTATATTTTGGGATCTGAGTGAAAATCTAATTATTACTAAATACAACTCCTCAGATACATTGTTTGTTAACAATTCAAATTCAAAGTTTTCAAATATTACTAAAAAGCTAATTTCTCCTACCCTTTCAATGAAAACACTGAAACTTTTGATGAAAGTGCCAGCTACTCCAACTAAAGGAAGCTATTATTACACTTATTCGTGTGCTTTTAAAGAAGCATTTAGAATTAATCCGTTAACCTACAATGGTTTTAATTATGATAACTCTTATGAAATTTTTTCATCAACAAACGGTTGCATACCTTTAAAATACCAGTTTGACTATTTCACATATCAGGTTAACTTCAATTCAAATAATGTCAATAATTTGGTCGTTAAGTATAATGATAAATTGCACAGGAAAAATCCAAGAGTTTTCCTTGAGTGATTTTTAATGTTCTAACTCATTAAAATTTTTACCATCACTAATAACACATCCTGACAATATCATATCAAACATCTCTTGTTCACGTGATTTGATATACTTTTTTGAAGTAGACTTTTGAGTTTTATTCACTTTATCAATCAAAATCAAGTAAATATCTTCTTCAGCACATTTAAAAAAGTAGGAAGTATTTCCTTCTATCTTATCAAGGTATTTTGTACTTCTTAAAATACTCTCCCAAACAACGTCACTGAATTGATTAATAATTTTATCAGCAGTTAATGGTTCATTTTCTTTAATTGATACCCAATCAGCTGCAGTAATTCCATTAACAACAAGAAAATCAATAAATTCTTTTTCCATCTTTTCTAGCTCCTCTTTACTAATTCTCTCATATTTCATGAATACAAAAATAATCTAGCTTTTATTTAACTCTAAGGATTTAAAATTAATTAAAAGATGAACACTTTGATAGTAGAAAACCCAGATTACTTTTGCACCCAATGAGAATAGATAAGAACGCCGTAGTTGGTGTACATTACGAATTAGATGTAGAAGGTCAAAAAATCGATGCATCTGGAGATCAACCATTAGTATACCTTCATGGACATGGTATGATGATACCAGGTTTTGAAAAACAATTAGCTGGTCTAAAAGAAGGCGACAAATATGATTTTATAGTTTCTGCGTCCGAAGGATATGGGGATTATAATGAAAATGCAGTTGTTGAGTTAGATAAACAAATCTTTTTAGTTGATGGAACAATGAGCACTGAGGTTTTTGAAGGTGCACAATTGCAATTAACTAATCAAGATGGACAGCCTATGTCTGGTGTGGTACAAAAAATTAGTGAGGATAAGGTGACCATGGATTTTAACCACCAATTAGCAGGTAAGGAATTACACTTTTCAGGATCAATCGCATCATTACGAGCGGCTTCAGAAGAAGAAATAAGTCATGGCCACGTTCATGGACCTGGTGGACATAACCACTAGTCTCGTTTGAGCTTAATGAAAACCTGAACAACAATAACCTTTAATTGATCAGGTAATATTATACTTGATATACCACTCAATTCATATTCAGGTCTAATGATGTTTTTATAGTGAGATGGACTATTAACCCAAATTCCAACGATAGTTTCAGCTAAATCTTCATATGTAGAGTCAGAACTTGTTACTCTATGACCTTTATTATTGTTGTAAAAAGATGGCTTAAAGATATATGATTGTGCAATATTTTCACCTGCAGCACATATAAACTTATCGGTGTAATTATCAATCCGATCTGTCACTGTTTTATTTTTTGTATTCTTTTGATAATGGGTTAATTTTCTTTGCTTTGATAAGTAATTAGCATGATTTTGTGAGGCTTTTTTGGCTACTTCATTTTTATCCAATTCACCAATATTAGAATTGAATCTAATACTATTAATTTTTTCATGTATAAGTTGATTCAAGTAGTTATAGTCGAAGTTATTTATTGATATTAATTTATTTGATTGAGCAAACACAGTTGCTGATTTCAAAACGATTATTAAAATGACAAACCACTTCATTTACTCAACTATATAAACTCATCATGTTGAACAAATATTATCAATCATCATTATTCATGATATTTTCAGAGAACTTCATATATCCCGCTCTTTTTAAAGCAGACTTTTTAAAGACATCTTTGAATATTTCTTCCGTCAATTCAACCCATTCATCTTTATGTAATTTTTTTAGTTTTGGATTTGCCTTAAACTGTTCTTCTTTATTAGGTGTAGAAAATCTGTTCCAAGGACACACATCTTGACATATATCGCAACCAAACACCCACCCTTCCATTTGATCTTTAAATGAATTGGGAATTTGCTCTTTTAATTCTATAGTAAGGTAGGAAATACATTTATTACTATCTATCACTTTATTGTCAATGATTGCATCAGTTGGGCATGCATCTATACATGCTCTGCAAGAACCGCAATGATCTGATGTAGGTTTATCGGCAGTCAGTTCAAGATCAATTATAATTTCAGCAATAAAATAAAAACTACCTTTTTGTTTTGTAATAAGCATACTGTTTTTTCCAATCCAACCAAGTCCACTTTTAGCAGCCCAGGCTCGATCTAAGACAGGTGCTGAGTCTACAAACACTCTACCTGACACTTGACCTATTCTGTTTTGAATAAGGTTCATAAATTCCTTTAATTTATCTTTAATTACAAAATGGTAGTCTTTACCATAGGCATATTTACTTATTTTAAATTTTTGATCATCAAAATTCGTTTCAGGATAATAGTTGTAAAGTAGTGAAATAATTGATTTTGAGTCTGGGACTAACTTGGTTGGATCAACCCGCTTGTCGAAATGGTTTTCCATCCATTTCATTTTGCCATGATAGCCTTTGTTTAACCATCTATCAAGATGTTTTGCATCGCTAGTAAGTTCTTCAGCCTTACTGATTCCGCAGAAATCAAATCCACATTGTTTTGCTAAATCATGAATTATCTGAGTGTTTTTTAGTGTAACAGTATTAGTCAAAATAATCTGGGATTATCATGAGGTTTGTCTCTATTCAAATGTTGATAAGCAAGTTCTGTTGCCTCTCTTCCTCTTGCGGTTCTTTGTAAAAAGCCTTCTTTAATCAAAAAAGGTTCATAAACCTCTTCGATAGTTCCAGCTTCTTCACTTACGGCAGTAGCTATTGTATTAATTCCAACAGGACCACCCTTGAATTTATCAATGATGGCAGATAGGATCCGATTATCCATCTCATCTAAACCTCTTGAATCAACATTTAAAGCATCTAACGCTATTTTAGCTATGTGGTGAGAAATAGTCCCATCACCTTTAATCTGAGCAAAATCTCGAGTCCTCCTGAGCAGTGCATTAGCTATTCTGGGTGTTCCTCTACTTCTGCCAGCTATTTCAATAGCAGCTTTATGATCTATAATAGATTTCAAAATTGAAGACGATCTTTCTATAATACTTCCAAGTAGTGATGTATCATAATACTCTAACCTACAAGTAATTCCGAATCGAGCTCTAAGTGGAGAGGTTAATAATCCACTTCTTGTTGTAGCACCAATAAGAGTAAAAGGACTAATATTTATTTGGACAGTTCGAGCATTTGGACCGGTATCTAGAAGTATATCTATTTTGTAATCTTCCATAGCAGAGTAGAGATATTCTTCAATTACAGGACTAAGACGATGTATTTCATCAATGAAAAGAACGTCACCCTTTTCTAAATTGGTTAAAAGACCGGCTAAATCACCAGGTTTTTCCAAAACTGGGCCACTAGTTACTTTTATACTGCTATTTAATTCATTGGCTATGATGTTTGCTAAAGTGGTTTTACCTAAACCCGGTGGGCCATGAAGTAATACATGATCCAAGGCCTCTTCTCTTTGATTAGCAGCTTCAACAAAAATCTTTAAATTATCAAGAATTCTATCCTGACCTGAAAAATCATCAAATGAGATGGGTCTTAAGACTTTTTCGATTTCTATATCGTTATCAGAAAAACCTTGGTTTGTTCCATCTAATAAACTATCACTCACAAGGCGAATGTAAAGATAGATTTGTAGATTTAAACAACGTTTTTTATAAACATTTCATCTAACTATAATATTTATGTACACAACTAGTTGTTTTCTTTGTAACAGAAACATGTTAAAGAAATTTATAAAATTATTTTTTTTCGTTCTTATACCATTTGCATCTCAGTCTAAAGTAAGAATGACTGATATCGTATTCAATCAAAGATTTCATGATTTTGGTATTATTTATGAAGAAGATGGTATTGTTACTGCTAAGTATGATTTTACTAACTATGCAAATAGCTCTTTTATCATAAGTAATATTGATGCCGCATGTGGTTGTACTAATCCTAGATCCTCAAAAGATACATTTATGCCTGGTGAAAGTGGTCAAATTCTTGCAGAATTCAATCCTAAAGGCATGGTTGGTAAGACAAAAAAATGGATTTATGTAAGAGGAAATTATGAAGATGGATATCAGATTGAATTAAAATTTGAAGCTGAAATAAGATCCAGATATAACCGAAATAATTATGAATATTTAAGAGGCGAATTTGGGTATCTTCTGAGTGATAAAGTTAAATTTAATTGGGGAAAAAGATTTGAAAATGATCAATTCAATGACACCGTTGAATTTACAAATGATGGCTACAATGATATCATTGTAAGTAAGGTTACCTCAACTGCTCCATTTATCATTCCTCCAAAACTTCCTATAACAATTCCAGTTGGTCAGAAGAGTAATCTTATTTTCAGTATTGATTTATCTAAAATTGATACTATAGGTCCCATCTCAGGTTACATTCTTTTTAAGACTAATGATAAGTTTTTTCCTAAAAAGAAAACTCCCTATTCTTTAGACCTAATAACTAATTTTAATGCCTGGAAAAGAAAAGAATTAAAAAATGCTGCTCATATTGAATTTGAGAGTAAAGTGATTCAAATGGGATCCATGAGTTCTGGTTCTGTACGATCCAAAAAAATTATCATTAATAATACAGGAAAAAGTATTTTGAATATCAGAAAAATTGAATCAGACTGTTCTTGTACAATGTTAAAATTACCGACTAATAAAATATTGCCCGGAGGGTCTTTAGTGACCTCTGTAAAATACGATTCTTTGTATAAAAAGGGGAAGCAATCGAAATTAATTAAAATCTATACAAATGACCCACTTAACCCGATAGTTACTTTATATGTCAAGGCTATTGTAAAGTAATATCTTCTATAATATTTTTGCTATTCAAATATGAATAAAACACATTTTATTTTACTACTTTTTCTTTTGGTTTTCGCCTCAATTTTTGGTGCATATATGTTTAGTCAATGGTTTTATGTTCCTGCTGAAATTACTATTAAACAACCTGAAAATAATCACCCAATAAGAACCTCTTCTACATCAGCTACTCTTAACGCTGATGTAAATTTCATAAATGCCTCTAAAATAAGTACTCCAAGTGTTGTATTTATTAAAACAGAGTCTCAACAATATAAAAGGAGCTCATTTTTTTGGGGGTTTGATTTCGATCCATTTGGAAGAATTGGTAAAGTGGCTAGTACAGGGTCAGGTGTGATATTGAGTGATGATGGTTATATTGTTACGAATCACCATGTAGTTAAAAGTGCGGATAAAATACAAGTCGTAATAAGTGACACAAAAAAAAGTTACAACGCAGAATTGATTGGTGCTGACCCGAGTAGTGATTTAGCTCTTCTTAAAATAGATTGCAAGGATCTCACTCCTATTGAATTTTCAAGTTCTGATGATGTTGAAATAGGTCAATGGGTATTAGCAGTTGGGAATCCTTTTAA